>CAZNER010000021.1:0-28273 GCA_964572065.1 uncultured Candidatus Saccharibacteria bacterium | reverse complement strand
TTTTATTATTAAAGTTGATAAAAAAATAAAGTGAAAAATTTGACGTCTTTAAAATTCTATAATATCATCATTTAACTGCTGCCCCAATTATAAAATATCACTATAAGGATTTAGGTCCAAATTATGCTAAAAATCAAAAATATTCAAAAATCATATGGCGACTTTAAAGCATTAAATAATGTTTCTTTTACTGTTAAGACAGGTGATATAACTGGCTTCCTAGGTCCTAACGGAGCTGGCAAAACAACAACAATGAGAATAATAACTGGTTTTTTAACCCCTGAAAAAGGCGAAATTCTTTTTGAAAACAAATCACTTCAACCTAATTATAAAAATATTATCACTAATACTGGATATCTTCCTGAAAACAACCCTTTATATTCAAACTTAAGAGTCGATGAGTTTCTAACATTTATTGCCCAAATGAAAAATGTTTATGTTGAAGAAGAAATTGCAGATATTTGTAAGAAATGCGGGATTGAAAATGTTTTAGAAAAAGAAATTGAAACCTTATCAAAAGGTTACAAACAAAGAGTAGGTCTAGCAAAAGCATTATTGGGAAATCCAGATTATCTCATTCTTGACGAACCTACTGAAGGATTAGATCCAAACCAGAAAGAAGAAATTCTAAATTTAATTAAAAGTTTTTCAAAGGATAAAACTATTTTATTTAGCTCTCATAATTTATCAGAAGTTTCCCAAATTGCCGACAGGATAATTGTTATAAATAAAGGAGAAATAGTAGCTAAAGGTCAAAAAGACAAATTAATAAGAAAATATTTTAAGAATGCTAAAATTTCAGTTAAAACTGATGCTCCTCAAAAATCATTTAAATCAAAAATTAAAAAATTATCCAATATTGAAGATATTAAAACTGTAGATAAAAAAACAAAGTTTTCCGAGTATGAAATTAGCTGCAACAAACCTGATGAATGTTCTCTTAAAATATTTAACTTAATTATTAGAAACAAGTGGCAATTAACTGAACTGCATACTAAGTCGCAAGGCTTAGAAGATTTGTTTAGAGAAATAACGAAGAAGTAATTATCAGTTATTAGATATCAGAAGTCGGATAATTAAATATTTCAAAAATTAAAATAATTGTTAGTTCCAAGCTCCAGTTTGGAACCAGCAAAGAATAAACTATAACTTTTGATTTTAAATTAATTAACAATGAAAAATATAATAAATTTAACTAAAAAGGAATTAAAGGATTATTTTATCTCACCTATGGCATATGTAATCATAGCTGCTTTTATAATTGTAGTCTCAATTTGGTTTTTATTTGTGAGTGGAGTATTTACCTCCAATCTAGCAACTATGAGAGATACATTTATTTTTATATCTCAAATTTTAATCATTGTAATCCCTGCTCTAACAATGAGAAGTTGGGCCGAGGAGAAAAAGTCAGGAACATTGGAGGTAGTATCAACACTTCCAATATCCAATCTTGAACTAATATTTTCCAAATTTTTATCTTGTTTAATATTCATTTTAATAGCAATTACGCTTACCTTTCCAATCCCATTAACATTAAATATATTAGGAAACCCTGACAATGGAATTATAATCTCAAGCTATATTGGTCTAATATTTCTATCTGCTAGTTATATAGTTATCGGACAATTCGTCTCAATTAATAGTAATAACCAAATAGTATCATTTATATTGTCAACTGTATTTACCTTTTTAATATATATATTTGGGGAAGCTCAATTTCTACAATTCATGCCTTCATTTTCAAGAGTAGTTCTTGAATCTCTAGGTACTGGTGCTCATTATATAAGTATAGCAAAAGGAGTAATTGATTCACGGGATATCTTATACTTTTTATCTATCATAATAATTCTATTTTACTTTATATATAGAAGCTTAGAAAGAATTAAAAAACAGGGGAAATGAAAATCACATTAAAAAAACCAAAACTTAATTTTAAATTATCGAATTTATCCAAATTTTTTGTTAATATCGGCTCAAACCAGCTATCACAAATATTTGTATTATTTATAGTTCTTATAGGTATTAATGTTTTTTCACAAAAATACTTTCTAAGATTAGATTTAACAGAGACAAATACATACACTTTATCACAAGGAACTAAGAATATACTAATCTCATTTGAAAATACACTAACTATAGATGTATATTTCTCGGATAATATTCCCCCAGATCTTATCCAAGTAAAACAAGATTCTATAGATACTTTTGAAGAATATGTAAGATACTCAAATGGAAAAATCGAACTAAATATTAAAAATTCAAAAGATGAAAATTTTAAAACTGACGCAAATAACGCTGGAATACCTGAAGTACAATACCAGGATTACTCAAATGATACATATGAAATTGCTACCGGATACTTGGGAGCGTCTATAACTTACAATGACCAAACGGAAGTAATAGAAATGATAACTACAAATAATATTAAAAATATAGAATATGAAACATCATCAAGAATTTATAATCTAGTCAATGACGAAAAAATTAAAGTCGCATTTCTAACAGGTCATGGTGAAAAAAGTATTTATTCTTACTACAGCACTATATATAGTGAACTTTCAAAACAATTCTCCATTGAATCAATTGATTTATCTGAAGGAGAACCTATAGACTCGGGTGAAATCAAAGTTTTAATAATTGCTGCTCCAACTGATGTATTATCCGAACGCGATATGTTTGAAATTGATCAATATATAATACACGGCGGCAGAGTTATAATTCTCAGTGATCAATATGAATTTAGTACTGATTCAGCTGTAATGACTAAAACTGCAAGCAATCTGGATGAATTTATAAAAAACTATGGAATAGAACTGTCAAATTCACTAGTTCTTGATGAATCATATCTTCCGTTACAAATGATTTTTACTTATCCATACTGGGTCCTAACTCAAAGTGAAAATATAAATAAAGATAATCCAGCTCTTTCCCAGTTAAATAGTATTGTATTCTTTTGGGCAAATTATCTGAAAGAAGCAAAAACAAATGACAACCAGGAAATAACAAACTTGATACAGACAACAAATAAAGCTTGGATTAACACCGGAGATAATATTTCAGTTGATCCTTCGCAACAATTCTTCATTAGCAGCCAAACTCAATACCCACTCGCAATGTTAATAGAAGGAAAACAAGTTAGCGCTTATAAAGATCAAGAAATTCCTGCTTTAGAAGGCGACTCTGAGGATAAAAGGACAGATAAAGATACAAGAATAGATGAAATCGATGACTCTAGGATTATTGTAATAGGTGATAGTGATTTTATTACTAATGATTTAATCGGCGGCTCAGAACAAAATCCTACTTTATTCTTAAATTTAGTTGAATGGATGGCAAGTTCTGAAAATTTACTTGAGATAAGATCAAAAAATATTGAAACCAGATCACTTAATCCTATAAATGAATCACAAAAGTTATTCGTAAAAACACTTATAATAATTGCAGCTCCTACAATTATTATCGCTCTTGGTATAACATACAACATATTAAGAAAAAAAAGGAAAACTAAATTTTCTGATTAGGTACTCTAAACAATATCATCTCTAATTCTCCTGCATAATAGATATCATTTCTGATATAATAACTATCTATGAAAACTATAATATTTTCTGACACTCATTTAACACACAAATTTGATGAGAGGAAACACAAATAATGACTTCTAAATCTAACTTACAAACATACTTTATAAAAACATTCGGATGCCAAATGAATTATTCGGACAGTGAGAGAATATCAAGGATCTTAGAAAATGTATCCTTAAAAAGAGTAAATAATATAGACAAAGCAGATTTAATAATCTATAACTCATGTTCTGTCCGCCAAAGTGCAGAAGACAGAATACTAGGACTTAAAAAGAATATCCAGAAGCTTAAAAGCAAAGTTAACAAAAGGTATTTAAAATATAAGTTGCCGATTGCTATTCTAACCGGATGCATGTGTAAAAGATCTTGGGATAATAACCAAAAGAGAGAAGAGAAATATCTAAATAATTTAAAAAGAAAAACTCCTTGGGTTGATAAATTCATACAAATTGATGATATTTATAAAATTCCAGAAATATTAGGTTTGAAAAACAAAACTGTAGCAACGAACGATTACTTAACTATACAGCCTAACTATCAGTCCAAATTCAGTGCTTACGTGCCGATCTCAACTGGATGTGATGAATTCTGCACATACTGCATTGTCCCTTATACACGCGGTAAATTAATAAACAGACCATCCAAAGAGATAATTAAAGACGTTAGAGAACTGATAAAAAAAGGGTATAAAGATATTATGCTTCTTGGTCAAAATGTAGATGCTTATCAGGCACCAAATAAATTTAACTATAAATTTCTTGACCTTTTGAAGGAAATCGATAATTTAAAAGGTGATTTTTGGCTCTCATTCCTTTCATCGCATCCCAACTATTTCTCACAAAAATTAGCTGACTACTTTATCAAATCAACATCTAAAGCTAACGAATCTATAAGAAATAATAAACCGTTAACACAAGGGGGACACATCCGATCTTATTTACATCTTGCTCTTCAGTCAGGAAGCAATAAGATGCTTAAATTAATGAATCGAAAATACAATATTGATAAATTTATTTCTTTATGTCAGAAATTAAAAGAAAATATTCCTAATTTAAATCTATCTACTGATATCATTGTTGGATTTCCCAACGAAACAAAAGCAGATTTCCAAAAAACTATTAATGTTTTCAAGAAACTTGAATTTGATATGGCTTACATAAATAAATACAGCCCTCGAAAAGGCACTGTTGCATTTAAAACAACTGATAATGTACCTCTTAGCATTAAAAAGAAAAGAGATAAACTTTTAACAAAAATCCTTTCTAAAACAGCTCTAAAAAATAACCAAAAGTATCTTGATAAAGAAATTAGAGTATTAATAACTAAAACTAATAAAAAAATTGCATTTGGTAAAAGTTTTAACTTTAAGGATGTAAAAATTAACCTAAATAACATCAATTTTATCGAAATAGGAGATTTTTACAATGTTGAAATTAAAGAAGTTAACAGCTGGAGCCTGCAGGGGCATTTAAATCCTCGCTAATTTCATAACTAAGTACATAAATTGTATTCTATATATTTATTTTAGTATAATAATATAAATCTGAGATCGTCTAACAGCCCGCCTGCAACGCTATGCGTAGCTTTGGGGGCAGGTAAAACACTTTTTACAACTGAATACTAACTTTTTTCTTTATTTCGGGGATCGTCTAATGGTAGGACACCAGCCTTTGAAGCTGATAATCTTGGTTCGAATCCAAGTCCCCGAAAACAATCATGAACCAATTTTTGATTCGTGATTGTTTTACGGTACTGTTACCTCACCAATCATTTTTTAAATATGAAATACTTTGTTTATATTCTAAAAAGTCTAAAAGATTCTACTTTCTATATCGGATTTACCAGTAATTTGGGAAAACGATTAACTGAACATAACAAAGGAAAATGTAAATATACAAAAGGACACATTCCTTATAAAATTATTCATTTTGAAACATTTGATATTAAGAAAAAAGCAAAACAACAAGAAAAATATATAAAAAGTATAAAAAATACATCTAGATATTTGAAAATGATTGGTTCCCCCGAAAGCTGAAAATATTTAATATTCATAGAAATTTTCTGCTTTCGGGACAGTCCCGCTTAAGCGGGGGAGTCCAAGTCCCCGAATTCTAAAATCGAAATATTTTCATGAGAGATATGAAATTCTTCTACACTTATGTATTATTATCACTTAAAGATCATAAACTTTATATAGGCTATACTAATAATATTAAAAAACGATTAAAGAAACATCTTGAAGCTAAAGTCTCTTCAACAAGAAATAGGTTACCATTGGAATTAATCTATTATGAAGCTTGTTTATTAAAAGAATCAGCAATTAACATTTCTCTAATCTTTTTTTTAGGATATTTTTTGAGATTACCTGCCTGCCGTCAGGCAGGAAAAATATCCTTTTTTTATGAAAAAATATCTTCAAGTATTAATTTTATAAAATTTTTACAAAAAAGTTCTGCGGTGTTCCGTACAAAAAAACATTAGCTTTGTTTTATATCTACAACACCCTGTTGGTTTTATTATCCTCTTCTCTAATCCTACGGTATAATAGAGCTATATTCATAACTACAGATTGTCTACTAACCTTAAACCTTAAATTTATTCTATAATAATTTCACACATAATCTGGTATACTCATTAATAATAACCCTTTAAGAAATGCAAAAATAATGAAAATATTCTCATGGAATGTAAATGGCTTAAGATCAACAGAAAAAGAGTTCATCAAATTTATCAAGACAAAGAAACCTGATATTTTAATGATCCAGGAACTTAGAGCATATCCAGATCAATTATCTTTCTTTTTAAAATCAATACCTAATTACAAAGTTTTATTCAATCCAGCTGACCGACCCGGTTACAGTGGCACAGCAATCTATTATAAAAATAGCATTAAATTTGAAAAAGTTTCTTCAGTAACCTCTGATGAGATTTTAAATCTAGAAGGGAGAACTATTTATTGCAGAATCGGTGATTTGTATATATTTAATTTCTATACTCCAAATGGAACAAGCAGTGAAGAAAGATTAAAATTTAAACTCGATTTCTATAGTCATATATTGAATCTTATAAGAGGACTGATTAATAAAAACAAGTCGGTAATAATAGGAGGGGATTTAAATGTAGCTGCAACAGAACTTGATTTATATGCTCCTAAAAAAAACTTGAATCACTCTGGATTTCTTGAATCAGAAAGGAAATGGTTTACCGACATGCTTAAACTCGGATTTATAGATACTTTTAGGATGTTTGAAAAAGAAGGAGGGCACTATACTTGGTGGCACATGAGAGATCCTGAAAGAAAAAAGAATCATGGATGGCGTTTTGATTACTTTTTAGTATCAAAAAAGCTTAAAAACAAGGTAAAAAGCTCAAGAATACTAAAAAATGTATTTGGTTCCGACCACTGTCCAATTATGTTAGATATCGATATATAAGGCAATTATATAGATATCTAATTTTCCTATATTTCTAAAACCTAACTTTATTTTATAAAATACACGCATTAACCTATAGTATGGTTTTTCGGCATATATTATGGTATAATTTGATTATTGATATTTATTCTTTAGTATAAATTCAATGTCAACAATTATAGCAACAGCAGAACAAGGAGAAACACAAACTGTTGAACCGACAAGAAAACAGCAAAGATTCATCAGAAAAACATTAAAACATGGCGATATAACCAAGGTAAGCCTTGGAGAAAATCCTTATACTACTCATATGCTTCCTATATATGCAGAACTTGGTGGTAACGCACCATTTTGCATAGTAATGGAAATCTCACTCAATTTAATAACTAGAGACGTTCTTACTGGTTACTTTAGACATATAAATTCCGTAATAAAAGATAAGAATACTGTAATCGATTGGAATAAAGAACAAATATTAAGTTGGCATGGATATACAGTTATTTTAGGAGAGCTTGGAAAGATAAATCCATATGAAGAAACGCAAAGTGTAAGAGTAGTAAACCCTACACCAGCTAGTTCATCAGGTCCTCTTGGTGCAGAAACAGCAGATCAAGCTCAAGTCGCTCAACAAATAATAGGAGGAGGTATTCAAGAAGGAATGCAAGAATTTACAGAGCATCTGACAACAATTATTAATCAATTAGAAGCGACTTTACAGGTTCACATTAATGGAATACAAACAATTGTAAATACACTCCAAGAACAAAGAACTGCTGACCAAGAGGCTTTAAATGAAAGTCTAAAACAGCAAAGAGAAGGTATGATAGCACTAATAAAACAACAACAAGAAGGATTGGCTGATACAAGAAGACAACTTCAAAATGCAATTGCACAGGCAAGTGAAGCAAATAGACAAATACTTGATCTTCAACTAGAAATGCTTGAAGCGGCAATGGAACGTATAGCATTGAATCAAATCAAGATAATGTGCGATAGTTTAATGCAAAGTCAGGAATATGACCCAATATCTCAATTAATTGAATTAGTAGATAACTTACTTGAATCAGGAACAACAACCGAAGTATCAATAACTACACTTATAGATATAATAGATAGTTTATTTAATCAAACAAAAAACAGATTTGAACAATTAAAGGAAACATGTAATTCGACAAATAATTCATCAGAAAAAGCCAATATCATAAAGCAAATGAATGAATTAAATATACGAGCACTTTCTTTAATAGCAATGAAAGATATACTAGATAGATCAACTTAATTTATTAATCAATAAAATGTCTGAGATAGCTGCTACATCAGAACAATTAGTAAAACAAGAATATAATTCTGCTTCACCTGATTTAGGAGCAATGATAGAAGCACGCAGACAAGAAATTAACTTGTCCCTATCAACTACACTCGCTAGGTTAGCGGAAAAAGCTAACATTATGCCGAGTTTGGAAAATTTTAGAATGGCTTTTGAAACTGTAAGAGCTATACCTCTAGCACTATACGATACATTAACATACTTTTACACAAAAGGAATAGAACAAAAATGTTGTAATCTAACAGCCGAAGAAGCAGATTTGCAATGGACACTATCTATGAAACAAGCATTCAAGTATAATTTTCACTGTGAAATCGCTAAAAGACGAATTAAAGCAGAAGGAATCGATCCTGTATTAGCAACAGAGCTAGCACATGAATTTGCCTGGGGAACTGTAAAAACAGAGGTAAGAACACGTCATGAAAATCAGCTCCATGGTAGAATCAGAGCTAGAATTGCTCGTCAAGATGCCGTTTATATAACACAAACAACAATAGAAGATTATAATGTTTTTAATACTACTTTAGAAGAAGCTGTTATTCAGGGCAAGCCTGTAACAGTACTCGAAATATCTGATCAAGATACTCCCTGGATCAAAGCCCAAGTACAAGCTACATTAGAAAGACTATATTCTGAATATAGATTAGATACAAGTAACCTAATTGAAATACCACATTTTAGATTAAATCCTTATAGAAGTGTTACACTTGCTCGTGAATTAGGCAGAATAGATCCTGACCATGCTGAATATGTAAACTCATTGTTATCTCATCCTTATGGAGTACTGAACACATGTGTTCATCGATTACACGAACTATTTACTGAAGTATCTCAAACAAGAAATCTAACTGACGGTGAAAAAAGACAATTCGTTGCTGAAGTAATGATAATGATGGGAATGCCTAAGGAAGACATTAGAGGTATCTTTAGAGAATCAAGAGAAATGCACCGAAGTGAAGATCAAAGGAAAGTTGACATTGCCTTTATGTTATCTAGAGTATCTCAAGCCGCTGCTGTAATTCATTCAGTATCCCCTGAAGCAGCAAGAACATTTGTATCTACTATAGCTGAACTTACCGGAGCTAATCAAGAAGCAGTTAATTATTTTATGCAAGCTTTATCTAATGAAGGAGTACTTGCAGCAATGGCATCTGGTGATGGATCTGGTATTAAGCTTTTAGCAGAATTATATCCAGGACCATTAGCTAAAATACTAGGTGTACCAAATCCAATCTCAGAAACAGGACAATTCTTAGATCATCTAGCACAAAGAGTAAGGGATATTTGGTGGATAACTGGTTTAAATGCTGGCTTCATGACACTTTTCGAGGGAGTTCAAATTGCTTTAGGAAATCAAGATTTAAATTCTGCTATGTCTGAAGGGTGGAGATGGTTCCTTTTTCTAGAAAGTTTAATGCCATTACAAACCATTACAGCGGTTTTTCCTGGTTTACAAAGACTCCCATTACAAATTTCTATTCAACAAATAATCAATTGGGCAAAAAAACTCCCCCTTACAGAAGGATTTGCACAAGGGGCAGATGACTGGATTCCTGCCTTTTTCAAAGAAGGTCTAGGTTTAGGACTTGATCCTATGAGATTTTCTAGTATGGTACCTAAACAGTTTAATAGATGGAGTATACAGGGTGGAGGAACAACATGGGTTTCCAGAACAAAAGAACCTGTTCTACTCGAAACATCAGGTCCATACAAATTTAAAGTAACTGATAAATTTTTTAATGGCTTTGCAACTACAAGAACATTAACAGTAGGTCCAAGCACAGGTGAACTTAGATCAAATATACCAGATCACTTTTTAGCTCATACAAACCCAATTACTGCTCTATTAGGTTTTAACCGAATAATAAAACCAGTAAGAGATCTACATAGGAAATATGTAGCTGTAATATCAGAAGTCTGGAGAGCTGGTGAAATAGGAGCTGGTACAACCTCCGGACCTTCATATAAAGATCAACTTATTGCCGGTTTTCTAAATCTTGTTTTCTCATTTTTAGCACCAGTATTTCCTGAAGCTCAAGTGCATAAAAGTGTTGATACAACAGCAGTTGCATTAAAAAGTGCTCAAGATACTCATGAAGCCAGTGTTGTAGTTAAGGAAATACCTAGAAGAGATAAATACTTTAATTCAAGAATACTAGGTTGCTTTAGTGATCTAGCCAGCAGCTGGCTTGCTATAAATCTGAATGTAATGCTACTAAGTCTCTTCCCTGGATTAAGAACATCTTTAGCGAAAGCTGGTGAATTTCTACAAACTCCTACACAGTCACTTGGTTTAACATTAAGAATACCCTTAATCGGTGATATATTACCATTGCTTTTTGATACACTTACAATTGGCGCTCCTGAACTTACTGGAAGAACACTCCAAGCGATTACTGCCGACCAAACACTTGCAGTCCATAGTATGATAATTACAGCAGTTGATGGTATTGGAGGGAAAGTATTCCAAGGTGGAAGAAAATCAACAGCAGGTGATTCCGGCACACCTCCAGGTACAGGTGGAAATCATCTAATAGTCCAACCTGGAGCAACACCAAGAGCAGATCAGGTATTTAATGAAATTCCCGCTGGCGACCTTGCTAGAGAAATCATGGTAAAAGTTCCAGATGCATTAAGACCTGCAGAGAATGAAAATTTCAAAGTAGCAAATGGCTATCGAATATTCCGTTCTGAGAATAATTTAATAATAGAAAAGACAGGAATTAATGCATCGCAACCAATATCTATAACTGGATGGTTTGAAAATCCTTAAAACATATTAGACACCATACCACCAACAAATGGTATCTTTGAAGCAACTTTCTGCATCCTCTCCTTTGCTCCTCTAGCCATAAGATTCTCTGGAGCTTTAAGTACTTCCATTAAGTATTCAGGTAGTGTTGGAATCATTAAGACAATAACAACTGAAACTATCCTAGTTAAAAATGGAACATTCCCATCTGCATCTACAGCAGTTGAATATGTCAATAGATCAGGAGCTATACCAGCTATTTCATTTCCACTTTCTACAGTAAGCCATGGAGAACTAGCATCCCCCATAATTATAGCTGCTAAAAACATCATTAAAAAAGCTGCTGGAAACAACAAACTCGCTGATAAAAAGTAACGCAACCAAGAAGTTATCGCACCTGATGAAATCGGATAAAGAAGAAAAGCAAAAGGCGCAAATATAGTATAAAGTATCATCTTTGCAAAACTTGATACTAAGCTAAAAAATATTTTAAAAATACCAGAAATAATCATAATTGCAATTATCAAATTCAGCAATTCTCTTGCTGCATCCGGCGCCATATCACCAATCTTTACTCCCCTGTCTAAAAATCCGATATTAGTTGGAGTACGAATAATATCAGTAACACTTAGAGGACAAATATTTGAATCATCATTATAAGCATAATGCCAATCGGGCTTTTCTACACCATTACATGGAACCTCTCCCCATGTTTCAAACTCAGTAAATCTACTTAAAAGTCTAAAAAGATTGAAATCCTTACTATAATCCTCATTGTAATCCTTATTCTCCCCTTCTGAAATATGAAATTTATCGTCGTAAAACATATTATGAGGATAGGCTGGATCCGCAACTCCCTTATTAAGTCCATAGAAAGTACTATCAATAAAATTTTTATTAAAAAATATTGAAATAATAACTTTTTCTGCAACATTTCCTATATCAACTAAAAAACCAGAAATAGAATAACTAGCTAAGATTAAAATTACAGTCAATATCAGCTTAGGTAAAGAATTTAAGATAGTAACATATCCCTGCCCCTGTCTTACCCTCAACAACACCATAACAGCTAGAATTAATCCAATAATTATTACAAAAGCTAACGCAATATTTCTCATAACCATCCATATCTTCTGTACTGGTTGAAAAGATCTATAACCGGTAGGAGAAGCATAAACAGGTTCAATTACCCCTGCATCTTCAAGAGTACTAGCTATATATTTAGTACCACTAACTTGATCAGTATTCTCGTAAGTCTCGACAACCAAATTATTCGCTAATACAATCAAACTACCTTTTATTACATAAGAATTACTACTCCCTTCATTTTCTTCTGTATGACCTAATACAATGTCATTAGCTGTTGAAATTAATTCTGGAACTAATCCATTATTTCCTTCACGTCCAACCCATCTTCCTAAATTGGACAAATCATTAGAAGCATAAATAATAGATACACTTGTCGCTAAAACTACAGAAATAATCGAAGTAAGTAAGCCTACTTTTGTGATTCGTAAAATGCGAGGCAGCCTTAAATTTATCTTTTGAATCAAAAGCTCAAACTTAAGAAATAGCAATTTTAATCTCTTCAAAACAACTTATTTTACAAAAATAATTTACTTAATTATTTCACATAATATAACAGACAAATATTATTTTAGCAACTTCTATCAGAATTGCAATATTTATCAGTTTTATTTATACTAAAATCATAAATATTATATTTATTTAATGCCACAAGCAAGCACAACTAGAACACAAACAGGTACAACAGTTAGAACTACACCAGCAGCTCTTGTAATGATGTTAAGATCGGTGCTTCTAAGCAGACAAAGTGATCCGGGACTACAGAACGCTATTCAAGATACACTATCAGCTACATTAAGTAGAAATCCAAGATTTAATCCAAAAACTATTAATCCCTTAAGATTTAATTCTTTCAGCCAAATAGACTCAGCATTTGGCGGGATAGGAGATGTATTACAATTATTAACTGATGCTAATCAAATCCCAATAGAAGAAGCTCGTAATATATATAATAGGTGTCAATTTGAAAGTGAACTAGATATACTTGCAGCACAAGCAGCTAAACTTCCTACACGTGAACTAAAATATACCAACGTTTCTGCTAATATCATTTCTGACCAAGAAGATAAAGAACGAATTGAGGATTTACAAGATCGAAGAGATGAAGCTCATGAGAATCTAGCTAATGAATTATGGGATAGACCCAAATTTGAAGAAGAGTTAAATAGGATAAATGAAGAAGAAGAACGTTTTAGAGCAGAAAGAGAAGATACTTTAACAAATCGTATTCCAATAGGAGCATCAACTAACCACCGTTTTCAGGAAATTAAAGCAAGATTACAAAATCCTAATCTTTCTCCTTCTGAAAGGAAAAGATTAGAAAACGAGGAAAGAAGACTAGAAAAAATAGTCGCTGGAGAATACGAAAGATATTATGGTTATACACAACCAAGTCATTTTGCTACAAAAAACAATAGAATTATACATGAAAAACAAAAAAGAGAAAATGTACCAATACATAGAAGAAACCAATATGATAAAACTAAACGAGCAGAAAGTAGACACAAAAGGGCTCTTCGCAGATTTAGAGCTGGAATCCATGATCCAGAAACAGATATACAGCTTCTAAATGATAGATTCACTCCTCATCCATCAGAAGGTATGGGAGTTATATTTGATAAACTAGCAGGCGAAAATGGTTTAATTGATAGAAAACCACCAAAGACCGAATTGAAGGGAGCAGCAAAAGCTGCAGCACTCACAAGAACAATTGAAGACATTGAAAGGACATTACAAAGACAAATCGAATTTGAACTCAATAAAAAATCATCAGATTCTATATTAAATAGAGAAATTGCCAGGAATATAGCTAAAAAATTAGCACCTAGAATAGGAGAATCACATGAAGCTATAGCCGACCAAAGAGGTATAAATGCAGCAACACATACAACGCGCTTTTATAATATTGAACTCAACCAACGTGAAAGAAGAGAAGCAGCTCGGATTGCAATAGAAACCCAATTAAGACATGCTGACATTGATTCAGATACTGCAGTTCAAAATACTCGAGCATGGCTAGATTCTATACATAATGCTATACAAAGAACTCCCATAACAACAAGACAGGTAAAAATGGAGCGAGTAAAAGGTTTTAAACTAAGCAAAGGCTTAAGAAGACACCTTCCGAGAGGTGTTGGAGCTTTAAAACTTGAAGAAAAACTAATGCAGGTTGAACCAATACGAGGTGACCATGTAATATCACAAACAAACAGAACTGCTGTCCTGCCATCTGTTGCAGGTCAAGTTCAAGCATTTAGTAATGCTTACAGAGCAGGCATAAAGATTGGTGATGCAACAAGATTAATAGATGGATATATATCTGATCCGGGAAATATGCAAGCCCGTATAGCAAAACAAGTTGCTTTTGCACAAGGAGCAAACTTAGTAAGAAAAAAGTTCGAAGAAAATCCAATTGGTGCAATTCCTGAGTTAACTGCAGATTATTTATACTCTCTAACTCCAGAAAGTTTACAAAAAGCATCAATTGGAACAAGAAGCGCATTATTAGGTCTAGCCACATCAGTACCTTTTGGACCAGCAGTTGGTGCTTTTGCAGGACTTTCTCATGCTGACTTTCTTATGTTTGACAAATTTAAGAAAACATACGCTCCATTTATTGATACTAAAAGCTGGTTAGAGGGATACATCAAAGGGCAAGCCCTTGTAGCCATGGCAACAATCGGACCAGGGTCAGCATTTATAACAGAAGATAATAGAGGGGGAATAGCAATCGGAGCAAAACCAATATCAGGTGGGTGGAATGTACTTATAAAAGGTATTGGTAAAACTATAGAAAGAGCTTACGAGAATAATGTTTTCAATCTCAGTAGAACATTTGGTAGAGCAGAGGGGCAAAGAAGAACCAAACGAAATGTCCTAATGAATATTGGTTTCTTTACTAGTGAGAGATTAAAAGATGATAAGAAAAAAAGAGATCCAATAAGTTTATTACTTGGTTTAGGCTGGTCCGTAGCTAAAGGTTTTGTTGTAGGAGTATTAGAAAACACTCCTATACCATCAACTATTAGACATTTCTTAAAAAATAATGGAGGGGATCTATGGAATGACTTTAGATATGGTTCAGGTTATTCTGACCCGGCTCGTCTTACCCAAATAAGAAGAGAATTAATTGACGAGATTAAAATCGACTCAAATTCACAAGCTTATAATGATGCTATACAAAAAATTGATACACGATTAAACAGATTAGAATTGCTAGGGAAAGGCGCAAGAGGAATATCAGCCTCATGGCAAGCGTTTAAAACTGGTGCAGAAGTTATTTTTAGAGGTGCTGGAGTGGCTGGAGTAGCTTTTCTACTTGGTCAGCCAGCACCTGTAGCTATCGCTCTTGGAGCAGGATATTCAATCCCGTGGGGTATACGAAAAATTATAAATACTCCTATTTATGGTGGGTTTTTTAGTTGGAGTGGAGGAGGTTATCACCCAGGTCTTCTTTCAAAATGGAATTGGAGTAAAAACTGGCTTGGTAAATTATCAGAAGCTTCCCAACTTCCTATGAGAGAATTGATAAAGGCTGAAAGGTTCTCTGGATTTTTTAAAGGGTTGGCTTCAGTCAACAAATTTATGCCTTGGGATGGAATATGGATAGGTTCTCTGCTTGCAACACTTGGAGTACCTCTGCCAGTAGCTTATGGTTTCCCAATCGGAATAGACCTCGGAACAAAAATTTTTCGAGAAATATCTAAACTTGAAAAATTTGAGAAGTTTTTTTCCGCTACAGGTACTTGGGTACGATTTACTGGATTTTTAAGTGTTGGCTTTAACATTGGATCTCTAGCACATGCTCTTGAACAAGGAGGATTTTCAGGACTTTTTAAAATATTTACTGAAGGATTTTCTGTACAAAACTTACTTAGATTTTCTACAATTCCTGGGACGTATTTAAGTTTTCTAGGTTTAGCAGGAGCATTCGGAGGTACTCTTCTTGGAATGCCAGGTGCTATAGCTGCTGGAGTATTAACAATAGGTACAATTGGAGTTGACCAACTAATGAGATTTTTAGGAACCCAATTTGATATATTATGGCTTCAACATGGTCTCTGGAGTCCCTTTAAATGGGCAGTTGATGGAATATGGAAATTTATCAAAAATAAAGGATGGAATATTGCTACAGGGGCATTATCCAGTATTCTTGGTTTATTCAGCTTGTTCTCATCAGCAATGAAGGGAGATATACAAGGTATGGCAATATCGCTTGTTCTTATGTCTATAGGTGGTTATATTTTCGTATCATCAACTGCTGCAGTATCTCCATTCCCCTCATCTTACAATAAACCAACCCTTTCTGAAGGTTCTAATGTATACAACAATACTTATTTAAAATCAGCGAATAAAAATTTTATTAAAGTTGAAGATAATAAACTTACATATAAATATTATTACGCAATTGATAACTTAGATGATAATGATATTAATTCAATAACTATTTCCGAAAAAGATGTTTTTCAAGGAATACCAGATAATTCTATAACCGAAGTAACTTCAGATGACAATTTATCATTAAACAACCTTACTGTTTCAACTACAAACACTTTTAATTCCCAAGGAACTATTTCTAGAACTTTTGTAATAGTTCTTTCGGATAATTTAGCTACTCTTTTACCTGATCAAGATGACAAACTTTGTAACACCTTAACTATAAATATAGATGATCTGCAAAGTGACAGTGGATCTGTAAACAGCGATGAATCACCTGTTAGTATAACTAAATGTATAAATAATCAAGGAAACGAATCTATAGCAGATGGTACACTTACCCATATTCCTATATCCTCCGGACAAATTACTATACCCGGTCAATGTTTTGATGCAGATAGAGCATATCAAGGCGGAGTAGTACATGGACATAGAGGATTAGATTTTGTTCCGAATCTCGTAGGATCAACAGCATACGCTATAGCAGCTGGAGATGGAGAAGTTATAGCAACACGTTCAAAATGCACTGAAGGCGACTTAACTGGAGATTGCCAAGGATGGGGAAACTATGTCATGCTCCAGCATGGTAATTCATATAAAACTGTTTATGCACATCTTAGAACTGTCTCTGTAAATGTAAATAATCAAGTACAAGGAGGCGACCAGCTTGGAATTGTAGGTACTACAGGATGGTCAACTGGAATTCATCTACATTTTGGAGTAATAGACGGAGATTTAAATACTAGTAATCCTGACAATTATTTAAATCCATGTGCTTTATCATTAGATATTTGTAATTCAGTACCAAACTCAGGAGGATGTACAGCTTCTCCTCAAAGAGTAACTCGATAAACTATGAACAAAAAAGAAATTTTTAAAATACTACAAATCTTAACTATGGTTATTATATTATTAGTCTTAGGAGTTGTTCTTTTCATATTATGGAAAAGTATTAGAACTGATAAATCTAGTAAATCAGAAGATGTAATAGCTAAATTCGGTGTTCTAAATACACCTATCGAAGAAAATATCCCCAACGCAATTAATTCTACTTTAAAAGCAGAAGTTTCAGGATTAGAAATCTCAGATATCGTCTACAAAATAGACCAAGATTCTGAATTTTTTCCTTCAAATGAATTATCAGAATCTATAGCAGAACAAATAAATCTTAATCTATCTGAAAATAAAGATAACAATCTATATTTTACAAATGGAAACGGAGATACAATCTTATCATATAATGATAATACCAAAATTATATTTCTAGGTGTCTTTCCTCCAATTACTGAACTAAATACTTCTATCACAAATGAGGATGAATTCGAGGAAATTGCAAAGCGTAAACTTAAAGAGCTTAACTTATGGCCATATAACAATAATTATTCCACTTCATACAAATATTATTTTTCTTCTGGATATGAATATTCAGAAACTAATTCAGCAGATAATTCAAATATGATAGGAATAAATTTTAAGCAAAATGTTTTTGATATACCTCTTTTTGGTAATGATACTGATGATGGTGAAATCGAAGTAGTAATTGACTCAAATCAACGAATATTAAGAATCAGTTATTCTTATAGACCAATAAATACTAAAAATACTTCTAATTATCCTCTAATATCTCTTGATACAGCTATTAGTAAAATAGAAAATAAAAAAGGTGAGTTAATTTCTTCCGTAGAGACAGAAATAGAATTGAAAACAGAAGAATTTACAATAAATGAAATTGATATGTCTTATAGAATAAATTTTAACAATCAACAGTACTTACAACCAGTCTATATATTCAAAGGAATAGACAATAATAATCAGTCTATTACAATTCTTGTCCCGGCAATAGAAGATACCTATCTTCAAAGTAGTAATTAACACTATAACATATTTATTTTTAAACAAAGCTCATTTCATTCGATTATAGGGGATTACTGATACAAATCTCCAAAACATTAACGAAGTGAAATGTTTTAGCTAGATTTGTTAGTCCCGCTTTGTGGGATATATATCTACGAAAATTCTTCACTCGCTTTGCTTGTTTGAATTTTCTAGAGCTATATAAGAAAACCCCCACTATGAAATGGGGGTTTCGGTTCGCGTACCTTTCTCAATATGAAAACTAGCAAATATACACGTTATATATAAACACGGACAAACCGTTTCAATAAATTTACTCCTGAATTTGGGAGAATAGATTTAGAATAATTATGTAAAAATAATTGCTTAGTTCCCACATTTAGAGTTTAGCATATAAATCCTTTAATAACAAAACACACCTGATTATAATGTTCTTCCTATCTAAATAATTAAATTAAACTACATGTATAAATTTCTTATCCGATCAATATTCTAATAAACAGAAGAGTCAGGAGGTGACTTAGTATATCCATGGGGCATTGATAGGTCCTTATCACTATCTTCCTCACTATCGGTATTAACTTCTGTTTGAGAGTTATAGTCTTCCTGTTGTTGATACTGTGAAGATTCAGCTGGATCTCTATAACCAGTAGTTGTATAAAAATCACTTTTATCACTAGGTTCATTAATTGGAGCTACAGGGACATCAGATGAACCTGTGTCAACTGGAGAATAATCATCATCAGATCCTCCACTTCTCCTGCTCCATATAAAATATATCAACCATGGAATCAATATCAATAGCAAAGCAACACCACATAAAATCGATGAAATAACTAATGCATTTCTATTCATCTCTACATTTAATATTGGAATAGTAATATAGTTATCGTCTGTATCTTCAGCCTGATCCTCCTCACTATCTTCTTCCTCACCTTGTATCTCAACAATTGTAAAATACCACTCTTCATTTACACTCTTTTCATTTGTATCCTGAACACTGATTTTTACTTTATGCCTACCTAAATCCAAATCTTCTTCTACTTTACACATGATCTCAGTACTCGTGACTTCACAAACAGACAAAATACTTTCATCATCAAGCTCTACTTTTACACTCTCTGTATCAATTTCAGCATCATTTGATGGGTGCATAGATGCTGAAATCAATGGATTAGTTGAATTTATCTCCGATCCATCAACTGGAGCTAAATTATTTATAGAAGGCATAGAATCATCTACACCCGAAATATCACCGTCACCTTGATCATCTTCACCATCTTCAGTATCATCATCTTCTGAATGATTTGATATATAAAACATCTTTGATATTAAAGATGTCTCATCTGACTTTGCACTATTATCAGTAATAACTATCTTTACATAATATTGTCCATCTGCAATATTAGAAACATCCCAATTCGCTTCATTCGTACCAGCAGGATATGTTCCAATCAGCTCCCAATTCTCACCATCAGAGGAATAATATAACTGAATCTGAGAAATACCTTCATTATCACTTGCTTCCCATCTAATTATATTGTTCTCCCCAGATAATACACTATTTTCAATTGGGAATTTAAATTCAATTTGAGAAACTTGATTTTCAGGTTCATGAACATTAATAGTTATAGGCTGTGTATCATAACCTCCATGATTATCATCTACAAATACTACTAAATTATACATCCCCGGAACAACTGTAGTTCCAGAAATTGTTTGGGATTCAAAAGTCATCCAGTCTGGACATCCGATAACATCATAATTTATCTTGTCTCCATCGGGATCGTTAGCTTCAATTTTATATTTAAAACTTTCACCAGTAACTAAATTAGTATCTGGTAGTATACTAATAATAGTCGGATTTTGGTTGTCATTTCTTATATAAAACTTAACTGAGGCATAATCCTCCCAATTAGAACCGCTAGAATCAATGCTAGCATCTCTTGCAAAAACCTTTATGCAATACTTATCATCTTCATATACACGACTATCAAAACTTACAACCAACCCCTTATTGCCAACCTCTTGATCATCCTCACTTATTCTATACTTATAATAAGTTGCGATATTCGATATAAAATCATCCTGCTGAGTACAATTTTCATTATATAAATCTACTTTAACATCAAAAATATTGCTACCATTCAAGTTCAAAACCACATTATCTATACCGCTATATTCTAAATTCTCTTGAGGATAAGAAATATTTACTTCGATCATCTCTCCAGTAACAGGCAAAATAAAATCACAAACTCCTCTCTTAACTGCACTAATATCAAAATCTTTATTTATACAGTTCCCACGTACATCACAAACATCAACCTCGACTGTACTTGTTTTTCCAATAAAATCAGTTGAAACTTTCCCATCTATTGAAGCCGAATATTCAAAGTTCTCATAAATATCACTACCTTTAGAAGAAATCTGTTTTACAATTGTCTCAATACTATCTTGCTTCAAATTTACAAAATCACCTTCAGAATTAACCTTGAATCTTATAACTTCTCCATCATCATCCTTTGCAATAATAGTCTCATTAAAAGAAGGAATTGGAGAGGTAATGCTGCCATCACAATCAATATTAAATTTAAAAATCTTATCATCAATAAAATCCTTAATAATAGGACTAGTATTGTCATTAATGCAATCCTCCTCACTATCATATCTTTTCCAACTGGACGGAACTAAACATCCACTATCGAACTTCTGACAATTAGCACTTCCACTTTTTTCATTATTAGATCCGACTGGATTACGTCCCCATACAGAAGAACCATCACATGAGTTAGTGTTTAAAATAAATTCTGATAAAGCATAAAGATTGCCTTCATCTTTGTCACAACCATTACACTCTGAATAAGAAGTTAATTTTGTTGCTTTAGCTAAAATTGCAAATTCATCGCTAATATCAAAATCTGCTTTACCTGAATATGTAATATATTTATAAGATTTAGAAATCCCTCCTTCTCCTTCATTCTCAACTTCATTCCCCCTACTAAACCAACTAGGAGAATTTACCTCTATAAATTCTAAATCCTCAATATTATATCCTTCCATTTTAAAGCTGTATTCAGAATAAACGTTTGGATCAAGATCTTCAATCTTACCTGTTGATAATATTAAATTACTGTTTTCTGCTTCTATTTTTAAAATATAAAGCTCGTTTCTTAATGTTAAATACAAAGACAGAGGAAATGCAAAAATCATAATCAAAAAACTAAAAGATCTAAAAGGCTTCTGAAATAAAAATTTATCAATAACCCTTAAAACTTTCTCAATTATAAGTCTAAATTTATTCTTAGATTTCAAATTTTCTAAATCTATATTACTGCCTTTTCTAGCTATATATTTCAAATTACTTTTACTTTCCATAAATTTATAGATTTTAAATTAAAAAAATTTAATCCGTCGCTATTATTTGATCTATTGTATCAGCTACTTCTTCTAATCTTCCCTGTATCGTTGAAGTAGACATTCCGCCCGAGGTAACAATTTCTTTAATCAATGCATCAAATTCATCTGCCACATTCTCCTTATCAACCATCTTCCAGCTTATTGCAGTATCTGCCATTTTAATATAAGCACCTACATATTTATCACTAATTAAATCCTCAGTCATATCCTTTCTAGGATAAATCTCTCCAAACTCCCTGGTTTCTTTACATTTATTATAAAAAGTCTCCAACTGATCCTGTTCTGAAGCAAATTTCAGAAAATCCCAAGCTATATCAGAATTTTCCGAATTTCCCGATACAGCCTCTCCCCAATAAGTTGCCCAATTTATTTCTTCGTCAGTTACAGTCGGCTGTTGGGGAACTGGAGCAATGTCATAGTCTAATGTTGCTCCTACACTATCTAAAGCATCATTCACATCAAACACTCTCCAACTTGGGGCAAACATCATTGCAAGTCTTCCTTCAGCAAACATAGTTATATCTCTAGATAAAGTCCTATCCCATACATCATGTCTTGTAGCAAACTCGGTATAAAACTTTAACGCTTTTGCAGCTTTCATATCTTCATCAGTTGCAAAATTGGTACTTCCTGAAGATCCAACTATTGAAGCTCCTTCTTGAAGCATCAAAAGACTTACAATATCAAAAGAAAAATCTACATTATCAGCAGTTCCTAGCCCAGCACCTGCTATATTTATACTTCCATCCTCTTTATACTGTGTCAATGCTTTTGCTTGTATTAAAAAATCATCCCAATTTTCCTCAGGTGTAGAATATCCCTGATCACTTAATATATCTTTATTATAATAAACTCCAATTGCATCAAACATCAAAGGTATACCATATATATCTCCGTCATCCCCTATAAAATCAACAAGTGCAGTATCATAAAAAGTTGAGGCATATTCAGTCTCAGTCATAACTGACGAAGGAAGACTAAATAAATATTCCTGAAACAAAGGTGTCCATGTATTATGAATTCTCATTATATCAGGATCGTTACTTGTATCGCTGTCACTTAAACGTTCTAAAAGTCTCTCCCTATACTGACTTGTCACCTCCTGTGGCTCAATTTTAATAGTAACATTTGGATTCTGTTGATGATATGCATCAGCAAGGACTTGCAAATCCTCTTGTTCCTCCCATAATGTCCACCATATCAATTCAACTGACTGATCTTCAGGTTCTTCAACTTCTTTATCCGACTTAAAAACTTTAGTATACAAAAGCCATCCTCCCATACCTAATGCTGCGACAAAAAGAACCGCTACTCCAATTTTTAAGATAGTTAAAACCTTATCTGTCATAAATAAATGATAATATTAACAATACTATTTATAAATTTAGCATAAAATTAAGTGGTTCACAAGATTCTGAATTAACTGCTAACTACTAAATTGTAACTTTAAACAAACGCAATTTGCGAATATTAATCAATTCTTAATTTTACTACTTAACGTTATAGGTAATTTTATGATAATATGAATCGAAATCAATTAATAATATTACTATTAAAAAATATGTCTACAATTGAAATAATTTTAAGCATAATTTTAGCTATTAATATAGGAACATCTACATATCTATTTATTAAAATAAAAGATCTCAATTCTAATTTTAATAAATTAATAAAAGGAGTTAAATCAGGGAATTTCAAAGATATTCTAATCCAACATTTAGATAGAATAGATAAAAATACAGATCTATCTTCAAGAATTAAAAAAGACCTAGAAACCTTCAAAGAATTTACTGACAGAAACTTACAAAAAGTTGGTTTTAAAAGATTTAATCCTTTTCATGAGACAGGAGGTGACCAAAGCTTCATTTTAGCATTATTGGATAATAATAATAATGGAGTAATATTATCTAGTCTACATCAAAGAGAAAATACTAGAATTTATGCAAAATCAATTGAAAAAGGAGAATGTAAAAATAAACTTTCTAAGGAAGAGAAAGAAGTTTTAAGCTCAACTTTAAATAAATAATTTAATTAAATATCAAAATGGTATTACAAGTAGATTTATCAAAACCTCCAGAAACAATAGATAAAAAAACTGAAAATCAAAAAAGTCATACACCTAAAAGGAGTTTAAAATCAAGAATAAAGCATAAAATAAAGTTATGGAAATTAAATTTTTCCAAAATGCCTACCTCTCATAAAATTATTCTTTCTATCTTTTCAATGGGATTAAGTTGTTTAATAGCTGTAGCTGTAGTCTATGGATTCGTAATCTTTACTACTCCACAAAGACAACCTATTGACACTTCGTATACCTTGCTTAAAGTGCAATCATCTAAAGAACTATCCTTTCAGAATGAGCTCCCTACACCTCCAAAGGTTAAAGATCAAGAAAATCCAATAAATGGTGAATTATATACAAAAGAAGAATTTGAACAACTAGAAGAGAAAAAAGCTTTACTTGTGATGATTGAAAATTCAACTGATGCAAGACCTCACTCTGGTCTAACAAGTGCCGACTTAGTATATGAAACACTTGTAGAAAGTGGCATAACACGTTTTATGGCTGTATTTTGGGGAAAAGAAGCTGAAAAAGCCGGACCAGTTAGGAGCATAAGAACATACTTTTTGCATTGGGCTGCAGAATATGATGACCCTCCAATATGCAATATTGGTCAGGCAGGATATGAATCTTGGGAAGATGTTATTGTCCCTGAGGCAGACGCAAGAAGCTATATTATCAAATATAATGTTAAATCATTTGGATGGTATGGTAGAAATGTAACCTGGCGAGACTATGATAAATACAATCAAGGAATATCATGGGAGCATGTAGCTTTTACTGATACAGAAACATTATGGGAAGATGCCAAAACTCTAGGATGGACTGGACCTTCAAATATAGAATCGTTAAGTTTTAAAAAAGACACAATTAAAGAAAAACGTCCGCTAACCCAAGAAATAGAAATCAAATTTATGAATTTAGGATCCGAAAATTCAAAAGTAAAATGGGTTTATGATAAAGACAGTAATACTTATAAAAGATATTTAGCAGGAGAAATTCACTATGATGAAAATAATAATAAGCAAATTGCAGCAAAAAATATAATTATACAACACTGTAAATATGCACCTACCGGAGATAGAAATGGACGCATAGTATTAACAACAATCGGAGAAGGAAATGCAGAAATTATTCTTGATGGCCAAGTAATCAATGGAACATGGAAAAAAGAAACCAGGACTGATAGAACTAAATTCTTTGATGGAGAAGGGAATCAAGTAGAACTGAATAGAGGGCAAATATGGATTGAGATTGTACCTGTTTCTGGTACAACCGAATTAGGTACAATTACATTAAATTAATAAATTTGATAGAATATTTACTTAATGTTATTTTTTAATAATCAGTTAATAATATTATGGCATCAAGATTAGAAAAATCTACTGTAACAGCAAAGAAAATTGGAATTGGCTGCGGTGTATTGATACTAATAATTCTTCTATACAACATTGGAGCAAGCATCTTTAGGAAAGAACCTGACCCATATGATCCATATCCCCAATATGCTGAAAAAAAATATAATGATATTCAAAAACTAGAATTTGAATCTTTGCAGCTAGCAGATGAATCAGAACCAAACTTCAAAATAGAAACTACAGATGGATCTCTACCAAAAATCCGTAGTATTATGAATGTATATAAAACAAAAACTCCAAGACAATCTCTTACAGCTCAAGATGATGCAGTAGATATAGCAAAATCTCTTGGTTTCAACGAAACCCCTTTAAATATTACTGAAACTGAACTTAAATGGACAAAAGAAGCAAAAACCTTAATAATCGATAAATTATATGGGGATGTATCTCTGACGACGGATTACACAAAAGACCCTGATGCCAAAAATGACCGCGAAATACTTCCTGATTCTGAACCCTATGTCCAAACAGCTAAAAATTTCTTAAAAAAAGCACATATATTCCCAAGTAATTATCAAGACTCAGATAAAAACACTGTAACTTATTTAAAATTAAATTCAAATAATGTATTTGAAAAAGCAAAATCAGCTCAAGATGCAAACTTTGTTAGAGTAGACTTTTTTCAATCTGTAGAATCTGTAGGAGTTACAATCCCTGAAGGCATTTCAGAGGAACAACAAGCTACTATAGATGATTACAGATTATTTGCGGATGTAATTACAGATAATCCTTATGAGGGTTTAATCTATATAATATTGGCAAATGAAAGCGGAGTAGATAATATATATGAACTAAAATATGTTGACTGGGAATTAGAAAGCAAATCAACTTACGATTTAATTGGAATCAGCAATGCCTGGGAAGAAGTAAAAAAAGAGAATGGATATCTTAAATCTCTTTTTGAGATGAATACTAATCCTTTTCAAGAATATACTCCACTAGATATAAAATCATTCCTACTTACAAATGTAGAAATATCTTACTACTCTTCTAGAGAGTATTTAAAATATATTCAGCCAATGTATAAATTTACTGGTATAGCAAAACTAGAAGATGATAATGGAAATGATATTGATTATGATTTCACTTATTATTATCCTGCAATAGAATTAGAAAAAAGTATAGAAACAGAAGAAAATGTAACTAACGAATAAACTGTATAAGAATAATATCTTTATGGTGTAAGATTTTCCTCAACTTCTTGTGTTATATCCTCATCAGTCGGTTCAAGTTGCCCCTCCTCATCAGATTCTTCTATTCCAATAAGTTCATCATTTTCTTCCTCTAAAGATAATTTCTTCTCTTCAAGAGCTTCTATTCTATCAAGAAGTAAAGTATTCATATCAGATTCATTTGGATAATAATTTTCTACTGTATTCTGATAAAGAGCTAGAGCCTCATCAAATTCTCCGGCATATTCAAAATAATTTCCGAGTGCAAATACAGAAAGAGAATAGTCAGGTCTCAGAGAGTAAGCTTGTATAAAAATCTGCTCTGCCTGAGTTTGTAAATCCTCATCTTCATTATACTGATAGATATATCCAAGAATAATATAATTATCCGGATTGCTCGGATTCAAATTTATAGCCTGTGAAGCAGCATATAATGTTTCATTTCCATATGACTGACCGTCAGTTAAATCTACAAGCTGCTTATAAATTAATGCCGCTGTCTCCCAATTACTCCAATTTAGATTATTTAATTCTATAGTTGTATTCAATTCATCCTTAATCAAGGAAATTAAGTAACTATGATATGTCTGCAAATTATCTGTATATTCTTCCCCAGCAGCTGGTATACTATTTCTCAATGCCTGAAGTCCAACATAAGCCATCTGTCTGTGATAATAATCTCGATTTTTATTCTTATTAATTGCTTTAACAATATGATCATTTGCCTCATCTACTGCATTAAAACCAACAGCAATTTGGGACTTCTTGTAATGAACTTCAGCTCGATAATTATTTAGAATAAAAAATATACTGATAAGAGAAAATAATATAAACACTCCTCCAAGAAAATAGGAAATAACATTCTTTTCATTTTCAATAGCCACTTTACTTTTTGAAAGTAAAAGAGAAACTTCATAGCTTTCCTTTACCCTTTCATTCTGCAAGTAATAAGAAATTATCAGAATGCCTAAAAGCAGCCACATTATAAATGATACAGAAATAGTAAATACCTCCAAAAAACTAATTACTATTATTGCCAAAATACTTAATCCAATACCAAAAACATATCCAATCTTGCTATTATTTATTTCCCTCTTTAAAATATTTTTTAAAATAAACAAAAATACCAAAATTCCCAATAATATAAAACTTGCAAAACCAATAATTCCATTATTTGATAACAAATCATATACTTGAGCAGAACTTCTTGTATAACTTTGATACCAATTCGCCTCTAAATTCTGTTCAGCAGGACGGAATCTTGCAAAATTATATGGGTAAGTATCCAAACCAGTCCCAATCAAAAATCCCTTGATCTTATACTCTCTGAATGTTTCAGTTACAATTGTCCAATCTGTATTAAAAGGTACATTTTGATATTTTGAAAAACTAATGTCACTGCTAAACATACCCCTAACTCCTTGTGAGAAGGAAAACAATACTGCAAAAACTGCGAATAATATTACCGGACAATATTTTAAAACCAATTCTTTGGTAACCGGAGCCTTATAAACAAATGATACTATGATTATAACAAGCACTAAAAACCAGATGATTACCCCATATAAGCTTAAATCAGATATGGAAGTTAAACCAATTGCAAAGAGTATTATACTTGATGATATAACCGCATAGATATCTTTTGTAAAATTTTCATCATCTCTTGAAATAAAAGATACAGCAATAGGCAAAATACTTACAAAAATAAAAGGAAGCAGATTAGGATTTCCTACTGGACTAAATATAAAGTA
>CAZNER010000020.1:0-29978 GCA_964572065.1 uncultured Candidatus Saccharibacteria bacterium | reverse complement strand
GTATATTGTTATTGTATCAATTCCTATATCATCTAAAGCTGAAACATTTACTTCTATATAATCTTGTGAATAATTACCAGTTTCAGTTGTTGGTGAAATAAATGTTATATTAGGAAATTTGTTTTCAGTTACTGTAAAGGAATCTATAACAGTATTTGAATTACCTAAACTATCATTTGCAAAACAAGTAATATTATAAGTTCCAGTTCCATTAACTGCTTGATAAATTATAGATGCAAAATTAATTGTATTATTTTCTGCTACTATTACACCTGAAGCATTTACTATATTAAATAATACTGTATCTAAACCTATCAAATCATCTGAAGTTGTACAATTTGTATATATATATTGTGTTTCGATTATTGAAGTATCATTCTTTAATATATTTATATTTGGTGCAGTTGTATCTAAAGTAATTGTTCTGGTATCATCAGTCCAATTCAATAATCCAGAAGTATCGTTTACAGAAGCATTTATTAGATAAGTTCCATCATTTAATCCAGTAAAATTATAAAAGAATGGGCTTGATCCTGAAGTCTGTGAATCTTCTAGATCACCTGAGTTATTATATAAGTATATTGTTATTGTATCAATTCCTATATCATCTAAAGCTGAAACATTTACTTCTATATAATCTTGACTTAAATTTGATCCATCATTTGGAGTTGGAGATATGAAAGTTATATTAGGATATAAATTGCTTGATATTTCAATAATTCTTGTTTCAGTGCAATTTCCAGCTTGAGTATTATTAGCACAAGCTTGATATGTATATGTGCCATAATCCAAATCAGGACTTGCTACTGATTTAGTTTGATTTATATAGAATAACCATTTATTTGTATCATATTCATTCAAATTTGAATTATAAACATAATCAATAAATCCTTGTACTGATGGTTCATTTGAAACAAAAGCATTAGCATAAAGTCTAAATTCATCTATTGTTGCCAAACAACCATCAATAGGACTTCCTCCTGCTGACTTACCTATTCTGAACTCATTATCTGGGTCTCCATCATAAACAAAATTACCAGTACTTAATGTTTCAACACCATCAATGTAA
The DNA here is from genome assembly GCA_964572065.1 of uncultured Candidatus Saccharibacteria bacterium. Classification (GTDB taxonomy): domain Bacteria; phylum Patescibacteriota; class Dojkabacteria; order JAHIVN01; family JAHIVN01; genus CAZNER01. The sequence continues at coordinate 28,909 of CAZNER010000020.1, read as the reverse complement.
ACTTTAAAATTAAAGATAGAGATGGTATTAAGTCTCATAAATACATGATGCCATTCACCATCAGCAATATTTATACCCTTTTCTTCTGATGGACCATTCTCTAATCCTACTGAAACATTACCATTTGCCATACCAAGCCACCATCCGTAATCTTGTGCAGGAGCTGTAGAAAAATCACTTATAAATGAACATCTTGATGAAGTATCTGTTGTTTTAATCCAGAAACTTAATGCAAAGTTATTGTCATTTGCAGGAACTGTATAGATGTTTCCATTATCAAAGTCTGGAATATGGAGATATGTTGATGCATCTGTAATATCTAGTGCTTTGTCATATACTCCTTCAACAAAACTCATATTACCCATATTGCTTGTATTCACAAAATGATCTTGAGGAGAAACGTCTACTATAGTTGTATCATTCTCACCTAATGCTGAAACATTGTCTAAATTTAGAATCATAGCTAAGTGATCTGAACCACTATAATTTCCCAAGAATTTATATGATGTTCCATTAAAATAATAATCAAAATTTGTCAACGAATGTGAAGAATTTACAGTTATATTAACTATAAATGTTCTATTTGAAGTTATGGTAGCGTTTGGTGGGGTTGGATTTGTAAAATTTATTAATAAATAAGGAGATATTAATTCCTCACCTACACTATAATTTGTAAATTCACTTACATTGAAATAAAAATTATAAACATCTGGAGCTGTCACTAAACTATTTGATAAATCTCCACAAATAGAACCATCACATTCTAAACCATCTCTTAATGCTATAATTTCACCTACACCACTTGCTCCTAAATCTGTAATATTTATATTATAGAAACTTAGATTTGCGGAGACATTGAAACCTGGATGATTGTCTGAATCTACAGTAATTAAATTATAAGAAATATTTATGTCTGTATTAAAATTAATATTTGTTTCTCCATCATCGGCAACTCTTTCTAAAAATTCAATTTTACCATATTGAGTATTCTCAACAGTAAAATTATCAAGGTCTCCAAGACTATATCTCTCTAATGGTTGATCTATTAATGTAATCTGATTAGTAGCTGGATAATAAGTATATAATTCATTATTTCCAGTTCCTGCGGTTAAACTATTATTCTGTAATAATACAACAGCATTTTTAAATCTCAAAGTATCATCACCTGTAGATATTAAAGTATTATTACTAATTTCTAAACCTTCTATCAAACTTCCATCAGCCACAGTAGCAATTAAAACATAACCATCACTGACATTAACAAAATTATCATAAATTTTAACATTATCATTATCATCATCCCAATAAAAAACACCATTTGAACAAGCACCAGTAACACTATTATTATAAACTTCCAAATCTAAATCTCCACCACCACTGCTAAGACTAAGAAAATTATTTGAAGAATTAACAATATTATTATAAAAATATTTATTTGCTCCATCAGAAGCTAAATAAATCCTATCATAAATGTTATTATTATTAACAACTAAATTACTTGTTGTTTCACCATCTTTAAAATACATAGAAAAACTTCCAACATCTATAAAATTGTTATTTTCAATAGTCCAATTATCACAATTTGCAGTAACTGCAATTCCATAACCAACACATGAAAAACTATTATTTTTAACTAGAATATCATCACATCCATCTTTTTCCATGCTAATTCCATCATCACCAGATGAATAACAAGTATTGTTTTCAAATAATAAACCAGAACTAGATTGACTCCACATTCTTACACAATCATTTGAAATATTTATAGAATTGTTAATAAGATTGACATTGTTAGATCCAATTAAATAAGAACCATAAGCAAATCCTTCAATATTACAATCTTTAACAGTAATATTATCATTTCTTAAATCCATACCAGCATTTGAAACACCATTAATATTAAATCCAGCACAATCAATAACTAAATTATCTGCTCCTGTTCTTAAACCATTTCCAGTACATTCATCTTCACCAGTAACCATATGTAAATCAGCTTCCATAGTTAAACTTGATGTTAAAGTTGAACCACAATAAATACCAGAATTTGAAAAAGGATTTAATACAGAATATTTAGTTGTATCATAACCTATTAGTAATTTTTGAGAAGTAAAATTGGATAAAAATGTTGTATTAATATTATAATTTGATAAAGCTATAACATCATAATTTGGAAGACTTACTCCCTCTGTTAAAGACATTACATAAGAATTTGAATCATCAATAGTGTCAATTTCCTCTAAAGATTCATTTGTTCCCACCCATAAAGTAGTGTTATCCAATGCAAATTCTAAAGCTTGGATATTATTTGAAGTCTTAATTATTCCATTTGTAATATTATAAAATGAAGCTTGTGAAAAATCTGTTGAATTTAATTTTATTATTCCTCTATCAGTTGTTCCTGCAAAAATATAATCATTGTTTGATTCTAGAACAAGGGGGTTAGTCATAGAAGTATTAACATCGCTTGTAAAATTTGATCCTGTAAATGGCATGTTTTCTATATATATCTTATCTGTTGCACTATCTCCATAAACAACTTTATTATCTGGAGTAATTGATAATACAGATGAATCAGTTGGTCCTGTAATATATTCATGTCCCCAATAATTACCGCCACTCATGTTTGTGATTGTTATTCCACCATTATTTCCAGAATAATCATCTGTCATTACAGTGACTATATCATTTCCATTAATTACTTTTGATTCAATATCATGTACAAATCTTCCAAATATCCTAGGGATAGAATATTTATTAGAAGTAATGGCATAAGCTGCATTGTTTCTTTCAGATATGTTTACATCTGTACCGCCGTTTGTAACTGTAACAGTATATGTTATCGTATCAGTATGAACATTACACCTTTCATTAATAAAATCAATAGATCTTAATGTTCCTGTATCATGTCCTTGACCCATATATACTTTTCCATTAAGAGCAGTTACAACATTAGGATATTCCCCGCTACCAGAATCAAAAATACATGAACTTGAAGTCTGTCCTGATCTTTGCAATTGTTCAAATCTCATCCACAATTTACCATCAGAAGCATCAATAATATCTAGACCATCGTCGTTAGCGATAAGATAAGTTACTTCTGGAAAATCTGTAGTATTACTTCTTATAGTATTATTTGTATCTGTCGCATTAGCTTCCAACCACCAAGATTTAGAAGAGTCATTAAACCAATTTGTTCCAATTGTATCTTTTGTTCTATCATAAACAAAAACATCATTGACTGTTGCTGGTGCATCAAAGTTTTCTATAGTTGGATCGATTATTCCGTCATAGTTTTCAAATGTTACATAAAGAATTGATCCATTTACTTCATAAGATATAACATCAGTTGTATTGGCTATATCAGAAAAATTAATTTTATAATCTGTAGTTATTCCTTTTATATAATAAATATTTTCTTCCAGTTTTCTCCAAGTTTGATTTAAAGAATTAGTAATTGTATATCGGTATGTATCATTACCATCATTTGTTTCATCAATTGCTCCGAATTTTCCAACACTATCATTAACTATTAAATTAGGATAAGCATTATAATAACTTTGGTCAGTTTCATTTTGTTTTTCCAAAACTGCATCAATAATAACTTCTGTTTCGTTTTGATCATTTGTATAATTATATCTAACAAGACTTTGATCTTGATAAACTAAAACATTAGTAGCATTACCAATATGTATTGTAAATCCATTTTCAATTATTGATTTTTCTATTCTAAAAACATCTCCAAAATTATCATTTGTTAAATATCCATCATGTAATTTCCATTTACCATCATCTTCTTTTTTATTGTTAAGATTTGTCCAAAATATCATAAGCCATTTCTTAGAGAATTGTTTATCAGCATTTGTCCAAAATTCAAATTCATAATTTTCAGGTGCTCCTTTATCATATAATTCAAAATAATAATAATATATATCTTCTGTTAATGTTACACCAACTATATCATCAACTTCCAGCCAATTCCATCCTTCATTATTTTGAACAGATAGATCAGCTTGTACTGTAGCTACTAATGGAAACATGAATACTAAAGCTAGAATCAGTAGTTTATAATCCATTTTTTAAAACCTCAATATTTAATAAAATATTAGTTAACCAATTGTTAAATGAATTTAACTTATTTTGTTGTTTAGGATGGTCAACCTTTTTTTCCCATGCATCAATTTTACGTTCTACTTTGTATTTAGAAGAATATCTTTTATTTAATTTATTATAATCACCATAATTCTTGAATAAATATCTTTCATCAGCATCAGCCATACTCATACCATTCTCTAAACTTATTTTAGAAACAGCTTCATTAACAGCATCCTGAACTATTTTATCAACTTCTGCTTTAGTATAATAATTTGACAAATCACAAGTACATTGTTGTGGTTGATTTTGTAAAACAGGAATTGGTATATTTTCTATTTTTTCATCCACTTGTGATTGCTTGTAAAATCTTCTGAATAAATTATTCCATGTAATAGGTTCAATAACTTCTGTAGTTGCTCTCATATCTCTTCCATTTTTAACCCACATAAAAGTTCCAGTTGATGTTGAAGTTCCTGTTGCAACTTCCATAGCAAATGACCAGTTACCCGGTTCATCTACGGTTATATTTATGCTTCCGTCTTCGCATCTTATTCTTTCAGTAATTTTTGTATAATCACTAAACCAACTTGGAGTTCCGTTATTTCGGTTATATCCTATAATGTACATATAACCAGAATCACCTAAATTATTTGTTTCCCATGAAACTTCAATCGGCTTTAAAACTTCTCCTGATATTTCAACATCAAATTTTCCTTCTTTAACATTACACCATGTTTTTGCATAAGCAGAATTAGAGAATATAGAAATCGTGAAAACTAGCAATAAAGATATAAAAATTAGTCTATTAACTCTATTTTCCACGCAAAAAACCTAATATATTATGGTCAGGAGTTCTATAAATAGATTACGATGTATATTATTTTGGGGTCTGTGACCCTACGCGAGAAGTGTAGTATAATGTTGTGACCAACGACATATATATACTGTAAGGTATCTACTTCTTAAAGAATATAAAGTTAATGTTTTTAAAAAAATAAAGAAAATGGGGAATGAATCCCCGACTAGCCCCTTAAGGCGGGATAGACCTTGACCAAAGTACAGTTATGATTTATCCTCTCATTCTAAAGATTGCAAATAAACCAATTACTATTGCTGCAACTACAACTATAGCAATTACTGGAAGGAAGTTTGAGAAAGTTTCTAGACTTTCTAGACCTTTCAATGATGCATTGTAGTCTAAACCACAACCACTTGTAACTGTAGAGTTACAACCAGCTGCACCAGTTACCTGTGTTCCTTGTACTTCTGATAAAACAGTAGCACCGATACCAAGCGTAATTGTTATTAACACTAGGGTAATAACAGTTCCCATAGCACCCGATAATTGACCTTTTTGTTTCATTGCATAACACCTAATTGATTTATCCTCTCATTCTAAAGATTGCGAATAAACCTATTACGATAGCAGCTACAACTACTATTGCTATTACTGGCAAGAAGTTTGAAAATGTTTCTAATCCTTCTAGACCCTTTGTTGTTGAATTGTAAGCAATTGAATTTGCTGTTTGTGTTCCTTGTACTTCAGACAATACTGTTGCACCGATACCTAATACAATAGTTAATAGAACTAAAGTAATTACAGTACCCATAGCACCTGATAATTGTCCTTTATATTTCATTTGAATCACTAAAACTAGGTGCCGATACTTAGTATATAAAGATTTGTTACCATTTTTTACTATTTTGTTACTACTAGTAAGTTAAACACAAATGTATTTATAGCATCCAAGGTATATTATTTAACATGATTATGGTAATAATTAACTTAATGATTTACATGCTTTTTGTAGTCGGTATTGCTTTGATAGGTGCAATATTTCCATGGGAATTCATGTCTTTTATTATGGGATTCAAACACCGTGTAATTATCGTTGAAGAGCGTGGTGGATCAAAAAGAATATTCTTAGATTTCTTAAAAATTAAAAAAAGTAAAGATGGTCATATAATTTATAGATTATTACGAAAAAAAGATAAAGTAGGTGATTTACCTTTAGAATATCTATATAATGGTGAAAAGGGTAAAGACGCTTTAGTTTTATATTCTCCTGCTGAAGGACAATATCTTCCAATGAGTATTGATAAGAAAAATGAGAAAGTTAAAATAATTGATACAGATATGGCAGATTGGTATTTGAATACATTAGAAGAAGCATCTAAGAAATATGAACCGGAAAATAAATCAAATTTAGCTAAGTATCTTCCTATGATTGAAGTTACAACTGTTGGAATAGTAATCGCAATTATGGCATATGTAGCATTTATGGGATTAAGTGATATTCCTAACGCAAATCCAGTATTAGGACAATTAAGAGACGCTATAGATGGTAATACAGAAGTTATAAGACAATTGATAGCACAAGGTGCTCACCAGGTGGGATAAATGGGATATATTGAATTAAATAATAGAGAAAGAGAATTGGATGATTTACGATGGGAAATATTAAATAAAAGATTGATATTAAATAATTTATCTATAAAAATAGCAGTATTGTTATTGGTTGGATTTATGGTATTTATGATAGGTGTATTAGGAATGCATAATAATCCAATTGGTAGTCTTCTAGTATTGATATTTGGTATTTTTATAATTTTTAGATTGCCTAATAAATTAATACAAGAAAATGAAAAAGTAAAGGAAAAAATCAAAAGACTTGAAATCGAATACAAAATCAAGAAAAAGATGATGGATTATGAGTAATGACGATGTAATGTATGTGGATGAAAGTGGCAATCCTGTTAATTTTAATCAAACACAAAATTCTGAATATTTACCATCTGTAAACTCTTTTGATGCTGTTTCAAGCACTTCTGGAGAAGTTACCGAACAACTTGCAAGATGGCTTGCTGATCCAACCAAAGAAATAGAACAAATAGAACATATATTGAAAGGAGAAGTTTGGAATGATGAAGATAAATTATATATAAAAGAAACAGACCCTTTGATGAATAAACGTGGAGTTTCTTTTATTATTGGATTTATGAAACCTAGAATGCAAAAAAATGAGTTATATTCTAATTTTTCTGAAAGAAAAATTGCAACTAAATGTAAACATGCAGATAGAATACTTTCAAGGACTTTAATGAAAAAATGGAAAGATTTTGGAATAAAAGATACTGCATATGTTTATCATATCCATGATTTAGTTATGAATACTATTTGGAGTGCTTCTTTAAGAGCTTTAAATCAATCTGAAAAAATATTTGCAAAAGGTATTCATAGAGAAGTGGTTAGAACTGAACCTTCTAAAAAAAATGATTCCAAATGGTGGTCACCATTCAAGTAGGTGATTTATCATGAATAAAAAACAAAAAAACACATCTTCTATTGAAAGTAAAAAAATTCTATATAGTGATGTTAATTTTGGTGATGATAATAATAGAATAGATGATAAACTTCAAAATTCTTTTCTTTTGTCTAGATTAATGGATAGAATACATATTGCGGAAGCTACTGGAAATTCTATAGAATTTGAAAATAACGTAATGACTTTAAAGGGGTATTTACATCCTTACTGGAAAGATGATGATAAATTTTTAAATCAAATAAGAGATATTGAAAAAATAAATAAAGAGTTGGAACGTAAAATAGAGTATGCTAAAAAGATATCTAAAGGACCTTCTATAGTTAATCCTAATTTATATTTAGAACAAATTATAAAAAAATTAACATATGATGCTAGAATAATTAGAACTCGGATTTTGCGTGAAGCTATACAAGATTTATTATATAGAAAAGGAGCATTAATGCAAGAAACTACTGATTATGAAGATTCAGATCCTGAAGATTTTGAAGATGATGATATAACATATGTGGATTGATTATAATGGCTAAAATGATTCTTAGGAAAAGTTATGAATGTCCTTTATTAAAAAAAATGTCCATAGATTTAAAAAATGGTAGAAATTCTATAATTGCTGTTACAGGTAAAGTAGGGGTTGGTAAATCTACTGTAGCATTAAGAATAGCCCAAAAATTTGATCCTACATTTTATCCATATACTATGAGAAATATAAAAGATAGACTATTTTTTCAATCCCATGATTTTTCTAGAAATCTGGAAAATGAAAATAATACTTCATTAAATCCTGGTAATGCTGTAATACTTGAAGAACTTGGTTATCAAGCTAGTAATAAAAATTTTCAATCAAAGGCAAATAAAGCGTTAAATATTATATTTCAAACTATGAGATTTAGACAATTGGTGTTAATTCTAACTTTACCTTATATAAGTCAAATGGATAAAGGATTACGTCAGATGATAGATTTTCATGTTGTTGTTAAAAATTTAGATAGAAAAAGAAAAACTAATTCTTGTAGAATATATGAAAGATCTCCTAGTGACTTTAAGGATAAGATATATATGCCTAACATGTTCTTTCAAAATAGAAAAGTTATAAATTATAAATTTATAGCTCCTCCTAAAGATCTACGTAATAAATATGAAAAATATAGTCATATAATGAAGAAAAAGATAATAGGAGAACAGACTGATATAATACAAGGTAAAGATGAAACATTAGATAGTCTTACTAAAAACCTTAGTGAAGAAGAAAAAATAATAGAACAAATAAAGAAGAATCCAACAAGATATAAATACCAAACTAAAGATAAGTTCAATGGTAAGTTAATTGGAGCAGAGTTCAATGTTGGGGATAGAAGGGCATATCGTTTGAAAATGAAATTAGATCAAATGGTAAAAGATGGTATAATAGTCTTGTAATATGGACAACTGTCTATTTTATTTCACACCCACCCTATATGCAATATCATATAATATATAAGTCTTAAAATAAGAAAATATTTACTTACTAAGACATTTTAGAACAAATGCGCCAAGTTATTTAAAGTTTTGCATATAATTATATGATATGTTAGACAGCATAACCATAGATATAATCAATAAGATAATGAAGAAAAAGGATAGATATTTCTACATAAAGAATGATATGGTGTTTGTAAATAAAGATAATATAATCAATGATTTTTTAGTGGATGAAAATGACACTGAGAGTATATATTCCATGTTAGAAAAAGAACTAGAAAAAAAGGACGTAGAAAATCGTATAAGATATTATCTAAAATATACTGATAAATGTATCAAAGGTAAACCGTATATTAAAAAGAAAATGATAGATGATGTATATAAATCAATAAAACAACAACTAGATAATGATCATGACAAGGCTTTTGCTTTTTTCCTATATATGACTGGATCCAGAGTTTCAGAAACTTTGCAAGTAACAAAAGGGGATATAGAGAAAGAAAATAATTTTATTCTTGTCACTCTCAAAACCTTGAAAAATAGGAAGCAAACTAGACGTACTATAAAAATACCTATAGGTAATAAATCAAAATGTTTTGAGGATGAAATGTGGATTTATGTATCTAAAGAATTAGATAAAATAGATGAAAATGATTTCATATTTTTTAAATCACAAAAAAGAAAAACTAAAAAAGAGAAAGAAAACCTAAGAAAGTATGCATATAAGGTAATTAGTAAAGTAATTATAACAAACGTTAATATTGACTTCAAAGATGAAAATGGTAATAAAATAACTGAAAAGAAAGATCTTGTATTATTTAATCATTTTTTAAGACATCTTAGAGCTAATGATTTGGTACGACATTATAAAATGAATGATATATTAGCTTTACAACAATTCTTTGGTTGGACAGATGGTAAACCGGCACAGGTATATATTAGACAAGATCCCGATATATTTGATCAGTATTTTGGTGAATAAAATGGTTAATAAATTATCAGATAATATAGAAGATTATCCAGAATTTTACTATATAATTGGTGCAATAGAAGGTGATGGAAGTTTAGATAAAAAATTATATAGAATAAAACTTAATGTTATAGATTTTGATTTTATTTACAAAATTATAGAAATAATGAATAATTTAAGTCCAAATACTAAAATACATACTTATCCTAAAAAAGTTCGTGGAAATAGGAAACCTCAACTAGAATTTCATATGAATTGTAAAGCTTTTTTTAATAGACAGTTGTATAATTTAAAACCCAAAACAGAAAAAGAAATATGTTTTTATCTAAAAGGTTTGTTTGATGCTGAAGGTTGTATATATTTTAATCCAAAAATAAGAAGAAAGAGATTAATAATATCTCAAAAAGATACTAAAAAATTAGATTATTGTTTTTATTTATTAAATAAAATTGGAATAAAATTAAATAAAGAATATAGACCTGGAAATCGATCTGAATTAAACACAAGAAAATTAGAAGAAATAATAAAATTTAATAATAAAATAGGTTTTTTCATAAAAAGAAAACAAGAAAAATTAGAAAATACAATAGATTTTTTTACAAAGCCAAAACTAAACTCAATATAGCAAATACTGGTAGATATCTTATCTTATCCGTCTTTGCCAACCTAGAATATATAATTACATAAAATATAGTTATAACAGCCAATGCAAAAAATAAAAATGCATGATTCACAAACGGAAGTGAATATAACACAGCTGCAAATACCATAGTATCTCCATCACTCCAAACATCAAAATGTTGGAATGCTAATCCTATAATATACCCTAAAAGAAATAATAATATAGAAAAGAATAAGTTGAATCCTGCAGCAAATAATAAAATACTATTTACCCCTAACATAATATGTACTAATTTATCATCAATCTCTCCATCTTTCAAATCATACATACCTGCTACGGATGTAAAAGCTATAGTAGTTAAAAATAATACTTCTTGCAATTAATCACCATTAATATTAATATCATCACAAATAACATAATCACAATCCAAAGATTTCATATTAAATTTATTTGGATACGCCCTATAAGTAATTCCATTTAATTCTATTAATAGAAAATCACCATAAGTCTTACTTTTCTTCTTCCATATCTTTCCTAATCTGCATATATGATGTCTTCTTCCCTTATCCTTATGTTCCATCCAAGTTTGCATTTATTAACGCCTCTTTTAATAATTTAATAAATTTAGATGCTTCTTTTGTTTCCATGTTAATTATCTTTGCTGTTGTCATTCAATTACCTTCAAATTCTAAACCACATTTCTTGCAGTACATTATTTCGTTTCCATCATCATCCTCAAAAAAATCAAAATAATTATTCCCACATTTGCATATTATAGCTTTTTCTTTTGTCATTCTTTATTCACCTTTTTTAATCAAATATTCTATCCTCTTCTTTTCTTTCAATAGGAATTTGATTAACTTGACTCGAATTTTGTATTTCTGGAAATTCACCATTATCATTACATTTATATTCAATCCCTAATTTAGTCATACACCATTTACATAATGTTAAATTAATTTTCAATGAAAATTTAATATATATATTTAAAAATTCACCTTCTATTACACCTAATTTACAAATATTTTGATCTCTTCCACAAATTGCACAATTATAACAAGTCACAAAACCTCACCAATCTCGTCTTCATTAGATTCATTCTCAGAATCTATGATATCTTCTTTTATTTTTTGAAATACTATATTTCCATTACTTATAATTTCACATTTATACCCTAATTCTACAATTTTATCACAAATTAATTTTAATTCTTCATAAGGAAATGAATCAAATACTGTTAATTTAATATTTCCTTTATCTATTTCTTCATAATTTACCATTCATAAAACCTCACTCTTCTTTTTGGTCACCTTTTTTATAACATATAGGACATTTTTCTAAACTATAACTCCATTCAAAATTACAATTTTTACATTTCCATATCATAAAACCTCACCAATCTCCTTCTCCAAAACGTCCCAAAACTCGTCTTGGTCTGCTAATTGTTCCCATAGTTCTTGTGGTAGGGTTTGTTGGGATAGTTTTGATATTTTATTCATTAATTCATTAATTCTAACTTCTTGTAATTTTTCTTCGACTCTATATTGTAATGATTTATTTTTATTAAAAAATTTTAAAAAACATTCATTACAATAAAACTCATTATTTGTATTTCCAACTAACAACGTACCTTTTTGTTTTGTTAGTTTTTTTTCACAAATTTTACACCTTAATTTCTTTATTTCGTCTTGTTTGGTCATTCTTTATTCACCTCATATTTTTTCTAACATCTCTAAAAACTCTTTATCACTTTTAGATTTAAACAAACCTTTTTCATGACGTTTTATTGCTTCGTTTGTTTCTTTAACAAACTCTAAATCTTTTATATCGTTTCTTATTTTATCTAATATATGATCCCAAATATCGCTTAGTCGATTTTCATTATTTTCATAATATTTATAAAATTCAACAGCTTCTTCAAGTCTGATTAATTCCATTGCGTTTAGTTGCATTTACTTTTCACCTTTTTTCATTTTATCACCATCCCATTCAACCAAAAAATATTTCACCTAATAATACAAGTTCTACAGTTATGAGAGTCATCATTATAATTTGTTTAGCTCACCGTTTTATTCTTTTAATTGTTTCTATTTTCATCTTCATCATCCTTTACTATCACTAATTTCCATATTAAAATAATAAAAACAATAAACGCCAAAACAACTCCAATCATCAGTTTTCACCTATCATATCTCTAATTTGTTGAGATTTACTTTCTTTAGACTGCCATTTATATGATCTACATCTAGGACAACAGTTGGGGTATGATTTAAACCATGTACCCCACTTATGCCCACATTTAATACAATTATGGATTATTTTTACTTTTTTGGGATGTACCATCTGTATCAACCTTATCCTTATTTATATTTGAAACAAATCTCAAAATCTTTCCTTCCGGAGTTATAATTATAGGTTCACCATAATGTTGTGTTACTTGTGATCCATAAGGATATTTATTCTTGCATGCTAGGCACTCGAATAGGCTCCGTATTTTCGACTTCGGTATTACATTCAACTTCCCGCATATCAGACACTCTTCGTACACTTTCTGTTCTTCTACCATCTTTTCTCTCCTCCAATTTTATCAATTTTTCTGTGTTTACACTTATCTTCCTCAACTCCCAAATTATCAAAAATATATAATATCTAATCAGGAAGAATAATACTACAACCATACCAGCTATCAACAGTTCAGGCATCTTAAATATACCTGTTATAATCATAATCCATCCTGCTGATTGACCTATAGTTGATTCTATATATCGTTTCTTTATTATAGATTCTTCATTCTCTATATCTTTCAATCTAGTTATTTTCATTATACAACCTCCAAAATAATTCTCAGTATTACTTGGAAAATAATACTTCCAAATAAAGCACCGATTATTACTCCTAATATGAATGATCCTATACTACCTTTTCTTTTCATCGCTATAAACCTCATCTTCAGCAATCTCTCTCATTCTTGTCAATTCATTACCTATATGTGATAAAATTCTGGTCATAATTTCCAAATTTGTGTTTATTTTATCTATTTGATATTCCATTTTACTTACCTCCAAAAAATTTCATTATTTTAACAAAAAGACCTGTTTTATATTCTTTTTTCTCTTCGTTTTCAACATTTTGCTTTAGTTGTTGATTAAATTTATGTCTTTCTAAAGTTACCCATCCTTTACTGGTTTTTTCTTTTATATATTTCACTCTACCATCTGAAAAGTAACCTACTCTTCGACCATCAGCTTCCTCGAATATAAGGGTTCCATTTTCCTTATATTTTTTCTTAACTCCATCTTCAGTTATTGTATCTTTCATTATCTCATACCTCTTTTTTTCTGTTCAACCGCTATATTTGTTTTGCATTTATCCAAAAACCCTAGATTTTCGGATTTTTTTGTCTTTACTATTCCGAATTTATCCAAAACTGTTATCATCAACCATGAAAAGACATAAATTTCAATTGCAATCAAAAATGCACTTAATCCTATAGTCATTTCTCGTTCACCAACATAATTTTCCCGCTTGATCTTTCAATATGACATCCATGTTTTAAGCATGTCTCCATAACATCCAATAATGTATGTTTATCCATATCTCTTTCAGTAAATTCTAATATAAGTTTCATTTCGGATCATCTTTATCTTTTTTTTCTTCCAATTTTTCTATTCTTTCAATCAAACTATCTATGACACAATTAAATGTTTGTAAATCAACATATTCTTTTTCCAATTTTTCTATTCTTTCAATTAATTTTTGTATTTTGTCTTGTTTAGTCATTTTCTCACCATAAATTTGGGGTAGGAAGCGTAGACCTACCATCTACGCTTCTTTTTTACATTGTTAACAGCTTTTCTTCTAGCAGGAGATCTTTTAGGTTTAACTTCAGTTTTAGATTCGCTAGCATTAAGTAATACATTCAATAATAGCTTGTAAGCCTTTGATTCATGTTTTTCATCAAAGTTGTCTTCAATGTACTTAATCCATTTACCCATTTCTCCATCATTTATTTGCATTGTTTTTCCATTACTTTCTATTTTCATTTAAAACACCTCTCTTTTTTGATTCATTAATGAAATCAAAACATAATTTTCCATATTTATTGTCGTTTAGAGTGATTACAAGTATAGGAGCAGATGAACTTGTCCTATAATTTCTTCTAATTATCTTTTTTTTCTCTAAAAATTTCAAAATATTATAGAAATGACTTGGTGTCATATCTAAATGCATAGCGGCTCTATATACATTTGAAATTTCACCACCTTTTTGATAAATATATGATATAATTTTGAAAACGTTACTAACTCTTGAATTCATAACCAACACCTCACCCAAGGACCGACAACCTATATATATATAGGATTGTCCTCCACTTCTATCCCATATTTCTGTCTTAAAACTTTGCAGTTTTCCTCTTGTTTTTCTTTACTATATTTACTTTCTATCATCTTATCTCTGATTGAATTTATTAATTTCATTTTGTTAACCTCCTATGATATATATGTTTTAGTTAGTATATAAAGATTTTGTTTTTTATATATATAAAACATGAAATATATGTTAAAACATATAAGTTATAATCTATACTATATATCATCTCCATTTTATATTGTTTCTGATCATAGGCTTGGTTTTTATATTATACCAATATTTTTTACCAAGCATTCTCATCTGTAAAGCATATAATCTAGCATCCTCAGCGTTATCGAATGTTTTAATGGTCTGAGGCATACGAGTATCCAACCGTATGCCCTGAACCGCATAAAACTTATTGTTTGACATTATATATCAATCCTTATTCCTCTTTTTTCTTAATTCTAATACATGGAACATCTTTACCACTCATTTCAGTAGTAGTCCGATATAATGTTATTTTCTTTCCAATCCACAATTTAGTGTCTTCTCCATGATGTTCAGCAATTCTTTGTGCATTGATTTTATTCAAAACTAATGTCTTATTTATTTCTTCGAAACTTAACACTATCTTATCTTTATCATTCAAAGCTCTAAGTTCTTCAGATTTGATAGTTAATGTCAAATCTGCTGTTACATCATCGGTTTTTAGGAAATCTCCTCCACCGTAGATATCGTTTACATTTACCATTTTATCAACTCTCCTTTCCTTTTTAGGAACATAATATTCTATTAAGAATGCTTCGAGCATTCCTTTATTCTCTGGGGTTTTGAACATCTATTCACCATTTACAATGTATATAGTCCGTTGGATCATTCCAATAAATCTTTCGTGACCCAATATTGCCACATTTTTTACAAGATCCTCTAATTTGTGTACAACCACCTTCTACAGCAGTAGTCCAAACTCTATTTATATTCATAGGTGAATTACATATACCACAAAACAGACCAAAATGATCTGATGTGTCTTGTTTTATTATTGCATTACTCATATTTTAACCTCCACTCATCCTATCTATTTCTTCTCTAATTTGTTTTTCATTTATATCCAATTTCATCCTTTCTGCTTGATCAATTATATATTTCTTAGATATCATAAATTCTACACCACTTCCAACATGTCTACTTATCTTAAATCCCATTCTTCTTAATGAATTCCCAATCCATTTAGGACTAGCCCATGGAGCACTATTTTCATCTAAGTCCATATATTTCAGCAAATTTTCTCTGATATTTTTTATACTAATGTAGTTATCAGACCACATATCATCATATATCAATACTAATAATGATTTTATCAACTGGTGGTCATTTGTATCTGTTACAGATATTTCTCTAACTTCTTTGACTTTCAATTTTGCATATTTTAGAAGATCTTTATATTTATCTTCACCAAAGAACTTTGCAATAGATAATATAGGTTTCCATAACTCCCATTCTCTATTCTTAAAGAAATGATCTTCATTTTCAATAGTATCATATACCTCTTTGATATTTTTCCATTTTTTGAACATAAATAAATATAATAGATTTCTATATTCCTGCCAATGTTCATCCTCTTCTTTTATTTCTAAATTGCCTATAGTTTGATTTTTAGTAGCCCTCATAGTTATAGTTATACATCTAGATTGCAAAACATCTTCAACACCATTTATATTACCAATCATTTTAGGTGAAAATAATGAAAAAGTTTTATTAACATAAGCTTTTACTCCATCTACCATAACTTCTTCAGTTCTTGTGGTTTTGGTTCCTTTTTTATATCCTGATAATATAATATCTCTAAAATCACCCATTCTACTACCATCATTTATTCTTTCCGCTTCATCTATCAAAACCGTTGATTTTCTAGATTCAATTTGTCTAAATAATGATGATGTAGACATATTTGCAGATTTTATAGAATTAAATGCTAATTGATTAGTAAAATCCATAGATTTTGATTTACCTGTATCTTTCAAACCATTAAATAATATATATGGATATGAATTAAAAACATGTTGAAAATAGGTTCCTATAATCCAATAAGTTATAGTAGAATATGCTCCTTCTCCTTCTCCAGGATAATCTAAATAATCATGTAATAATGAGTTCAATTTAACATCCAAATTATATAATAATTCATCATATTCATCTTGGAATTGATCAATACAATATTTTTCTATAAATTCTATAGACCATCTATTATCACCAGCAGGTGGAAATGATTTAAAAAACAATCCTTCTTGTTTTAATATTTCAACATTTAATGGTAATACCTTACCATCTTCAAATAATATATAATTTTTTTCAGTAGGAAAACCATTTTCACCTTCTTGTATTAAAGTGAATGTTGTGAACATAGTGACGTTATTTAGACCTAATATAGGACTATCAAAAATAGTAACGTTTACTTTACTATTTTTAAAAATTTGCCCTAAGTCCACGTTAACATCACTACATGAACTACGTTCACTAATCTCTCTTAGACTATTGATTTTATTAAGAGTATATTGATCATAAGAGTTATCAATTTCTAAAGATAGTTTATTAAAATTAAGGTTTGATTCTGTATGTTCACTAATATTTTTTATTATATTTTTCCATTGATTAGACATTTTTTTCCATAATTTAGAATGGAATTCTATATTAGGTATTACTTTTTCATTATCTTTCAACAATCTAAGTTCAAAGTTTTTATCATCTAATCTAAATATCTTCAATACAAATCCATTGATATTTTTCTCAAATATCTTATCATTATTTTCTAATAATTCTTCGTTATCCATACACGACTCAGAACAAGAACAGAAAAATTACCTACGGAGGAAACTTAACTGCCAGGATCCTGTATCTGATTTATCGATAAATTATCTGATACTTTAAAATAAAATTTAACGTGATTATTAATACTATATATATAGTTTTAATTCATTTATATACTTTTTGTTTCATCAACAAATACTATAGAACATATATGTTACAATATACATAAATTATTTATACTATCAATACAATATAATACTACGAAAGTAAAAGATACTCCGAATAGGGTGGTGTGGGGATTTCAAAGAATACCTATTCTTTTTTTGCCAGCAAGTCCATTTAACTTATCCCACACCACCTGTTTATTTTTCAACGTTAACTTTATATTTTATCATCGACAATATATATATATGTATGAATTAGATGATGAAATCAGAATAATGGATGAGATAAGGGAATTTAGGTTTGATTTCGGAAGAGAGGATGCATTAACATGAAAATTAAAAAATGTTATAGATGTAAAGTAGGTAGAGTAGTAGTAAACAGGAAATTAAAATTAAAGTTTTGTTCTTATTGTGGTCATGAATTTAAAAGATAATTATAATACACTTTTCTTCCAACCTTTTCGGTCTATCCAAACCCATAACCATTTCTCAACAAAGGGATTGTCAATTTGTATATCAACTAGTTCTTGAACTTCATATCCATAATTAATATCAATATCTTTTTTCTGACGTTTGCATTGAATTAATAATATACGATCATATCTAATAGCTATGACATCCACTGGGCTATGCGATCCAGCTGTCCGAATACAGACAAACCCTTGATTACCAAGTTCTTTTATACACTTATATTCAATAGTCCTTCCACGTATATAATTTTTATTGACCATAATTTACACTTCCAGTAGGATCAAATATTCCAGGAATGCTATCTGGATCTATATAATTATATTCTAACCAAGCATTACATCCTAGTTCATCTATCTTCATATTAAGTTCACGAACTTCGTTTACTTGATCCATAGCAACTACTGTAAACATAGAAACCATTATAATCATAATAATCAGAAGCAGCATAAAAATATATTTTTCGTTCATATATTAATTTATATTTCATATATTATAAAGATTACTTTTTTCGTTTAATTTCTTTTGATTTACGAATTGCCCAATTAATACCACAAGTTCCTCCCCAACCAATCCATGCGACATAACCTCTATCTTTCCATGGAGTTGACTTAAACTTTGGATTAATTTGAGCATTAGAACGATGTCTATTAAACTGTGCCATTCTTTTAACAACATCAGAAGAAACAGATTTACCACTTGCAAGTTGACTAGCTCTTCTCCAGCCCACAGGAGTCATCGCCTTAACTTCTTTTGGATATTTTTTTCTATACATAATTGCTTTCTTTGCTGCTCTTCGAGCACAAATAGGGGGCTTATATTTTTTCATTAAATCACTTTTTTCTTAAATGTGGTCTTACTCTAACTTGAGCTCTTTGACCTTTTACTTTTCTTAAATGTCCTTTTACTCTTACTTGTGGCATAATTCTTACCTCCTTTTATTTTTCTTTCTAAACTTTTGGATAGCTTTCTCTGCAACTTTTAATCCACTACCGATAGCCTGCACAAAAACCCATTCTTCTTCCTGTTAAAGGACCCATTCCATTTGGTCCAGTTCCATCTCTTCTTGGCATAATTCTTACCTCCTTTTCTTTTTATATATTGAAGACTTACAAGCAGCATATGGATTAACTTTCTTTTTCTTTCCACGTTGTTTAGCTTTTACTTTCTTTACACATCTTTCTAATTTTGCTGGCATAAAATCATCTCTTACTCATAACCAACATAATAAATGAAACTGCAGCTAGACCTATAGGTAGTAATACATATTCTTGTGGGAATAATCCAGCTACTGATAATAAGATTCCACTTATTGATGTTATGAATGCAGATATTGCTATTGATTCTGCACCATCATTTGTTTTACGAGATAACATAAATAATATTATAAATATTACAAATAGAATACCTATACTAAAGAATCCTCCAGTTACATCATTGTTATATACCATTAAATCTGATATACTACTTATATTTGTTGGTAAATCGTACGCCATCATGCATCCCTTCCAAATATTGCTTTAAATATTCCAAACAATACTATTACAGCAATTATTAATCCGATGAATCCTATAACCCATCCTGGTATGATTCCCATACCTGCTTCTTCTGCTAGAGCTGATGTTAAGTCTACTAATATACCTGTTGATTTACTAAATGTATCTATATAACCTGCAAGTCCACCTAATAAATCTCCAGCTCCGCCTACAGGATCTGTTGTTCTATTTAAATTAGATTGGAAATCTTGAGCATAAATTAAAACTTTGCTTTTGGAGTCATCAAAACTATCACTTGATAAAACAGTTCCACCATAATCAGAACTAAGTTCGCTATAGAATGTAGTTAAACCTATAAGTACAGCTGATATTATTAGTCCACCCAATATAAGTTTTTTTAGATCTCCCATTTCATTACCTCTTAATTAAAACTATTATTATTCCTACTATAAATACTAAACCTCCAATAGCTGCTAAGTTTAGTGTTATTATTCCAATCATAGCACACATTATTATTCCCATCATTCCCATTATTAATCCACCTTCCGGACTTCCTAATGAGAATCCTATAAATGTTAAAGCTATGAATATCAAGAATGTTATTATTAATCCAACAGAACCAAATGTTGTATCCGGAAAATCTATTGTTAATGTAAGTACATTAACTTTACCTTCTGATGTTTCTCCAGTCATAATAACATTATATGTATCATCTCCTACTGGAAGTGTACAGTTGAATGAATATAATGTATCTTGAACTACTGAAATTGTCTGATCACAAATATCTGTTCTTCCAGTACCACGTAGTCTAAGAACTAGGAAATTCATTGAATCAAATTCTCCTGATAAATCTTTGAACTGACATGAAACCTCTCTTGTAGAATTTGTATATGTACAGCTTACATTATAATTTTCAGAATATCTAAAGAAATCAGGTTCCACTTGTCTCCCAATATTTATTATTTCTTCATATTTTCCATCACCATTAGTGTCACTAGGTTGACCATTATTAAAGGTTCCTACAATTACACCTAAGTTATTATAAACAACATATTTGAATACAGTCTCTGGAGGTGGAAATAGATAAGTGCTTCCTTGTCCGTCATCACTTGACTTTAACATAGCGATTGGATTATTTTCATCAACTACGTTTCTGAATATTTTTACAAAATAATCTGTAAGTGGTTGAAGAGTATTTGCATCTCTTACTGTAAATGTAGTTTCTTTCCCAAGAGATAATGGTATCAAATATAATGGTATGTTTTTATTTTGTCCACTTGGTGTTGAATTAAATGTTTCATATATGAAATAATATATTCTACTAAAGTATTCCGAACTGTTTGAATTATATTCTATTCTACCCTGAATATTTTCATAAGATATATTAGGTGGAATACATATCTGAAGATTTGGTTGACCAGGTGAACCTAGTATTGTTATATTTTTTTGAGAATCTAAACTTTGAATTCTTAATATTACATCTAATCTTCCATCAGAAGTAAGATTTATTGGTAAACCTGTCTCTTCATTTGTAAGTGTAAAGTTTCTTACAATTTCTGTTGCGTTTCCTGTACAATTATTAATTAATATTTGACTTGAAGTTATATTAACAGTAGCAGTTGCTGTTCTTGATCCACTCCCACTTAGTGTTGATGTTATATTAACAACATAATCTTTTGTTTCTTCATTCATATATGGTATTGTTATTTGTCTTTGGAATCTTTCTTTAGTACTATTAAGAAATGTTAATCCTCCAGCATAATTAGTATTATTAAAATTAACAGTCATATCTTGCATAATTTGTGGACCGTGTGGAATAGTTTTATCTAAAATTCCAGTTACTGTCATTGTTTCTCCTTCAGTATATGTGGATTTGTCTGTTTGTATAGATAGAAATGCTGAGAATATGCCTTGTTGAGTTCTATTTTCTGATAAGTCTGTTTTTACTGAACCATTAACATAATCTACTGAAAGATTAAACCAAAATGTGAAATCTGTATTATTTACCTGAAGGAATGGAATAGTAGGTGTTCCAGTTATTGTAAGATTAACTACACTACTACCGATACTTGATTCAGAAGTTGAATATTCAGTATTATTCCATAACAATGTTCCGTCTATATTTGAAACTATAGAATTATTATATTGAACCAATACTGATATAGGTTCGCTTCCAAATTCTCCAACTTTCTGTGTATAATTAATTAAAGAAATAACATATCCTTGATCTCCTATTGATAATGCTGATTGTTCTGAACCATATACTATTGTTGGTTGTTTCTGATAAAATAATTCAAATGTTAAATCTCTTGTATCTCCAAGACTTAGTCTACCTAACGGATATGTCAAAGAACTAAATTGTTGATCTAAATTATTCCATCTTATATAATTATTTGCAGAATTATCTTTTTCAGTAAAGACTACACAATTTAATCCATCTGATATTCGTCCTACACTATTCAAATCAAAGCTAACATTATAATAACCCCCACCAGCAACAGATGTTATGGTTTCTCTAGATTCGGTTATTTTATTACCAGTTAGTGATGTACAATTGTCTATAGTACTTGTATTTCTCAATTCTATGGAATAATTTATCTCTTTATTACCTCCAGCTACATTATTTGAAAAACCTATTTTTATTTGTCTTAGATTCTTTTGCTGATCTTCCAAACCAAAATATCCCCAATTCATTTTAGTATCATATAATCTATTACCATTTGGAGAATATCCATTTGAAACTATTCTAACATAAGCAGATCCTTCCCAACATTGTGGTTCTATATCACCATCTGATTTATACATATCAACTCTAATAGCTACTGTATTTGGTAAAGCATCCCAACAATCTTGCCGTATAGTTATATTCCTATGATCAGGGGAAGAATCTCCTAATTTAATTTCAAATTGTGTACCTAATCTATTAGCACCTGCAGGTTTTGTAAAATTAAAATACCAAAAACATCCTTTTAATCCTGAAGTTCCACCACAATCTGCATAAGTTGACCAATTATTATCTATCGCATTATTAGGATTATTTATAGTAGCACCTGTACCATATGTCTCATTATAAAACCAGTCTGCATCATCCTGATGTGTTTTGTTTACAACATAAGAAAGATTGAATGTTTGCCAAGCTAGACCTGCTGATGATAAAAATGTCGATCCTCCGTTTTCAAGCTGTGAAAACAATTTAAATATACTATTATTTAATTGTGTTTCAAGATTTGAACTTGCTCCTGAAACTAAGTTAGGATTTCCATAATAAATATAATAAGTCCTGTTTTCTCCAGCAGTCATTGAATAATTTATATCTACAGAACATAACCTGTCAGAACCTGAAAGTAAATCTCTTGTTACATTTATAAGTGTTTCTTCGACTTCTATTCCACCATCCAGTCTTGTAACTCTAAATTCTTTTGTACAATTCTGAACTTTTATATTAGGTATGGTAAGATTAACGCTAAACAATCTGTCAGAAAATGTTTCGTCTGTAGTTATATTAACTGGATTTCTATACTTCCAATTAGAATTAAACCATGGATGATATTCTTCATTATCAATTGATACTAATGATTTACCAGCAGAACCCCATCCTATTCCGTTTTCCATTTCATAAGGCTGAACTTTATATATTACTTTTAATTTAATTGGTTTTCTGTTGATGTTTGCTGATAATCTTCTACCATTCTTTTCATTATTATCCAAACGTATAACTTCTATTTCAGTATTTGAATCTCCTGTAAGATTCAAAAGATTAAATTCAAGATCTTTTACACCTTTATTCATCATACCAGTTATAGTTACTATATATTCTTTATTAATAATACCATCATGTGTCAATTGCCATTCTACTTCAATATTATTTTTACGTTCTAAAGTATGTTTATGGTGAGGTATAGATCTTATATCATTTAGATTTATTCCAGCATCATGATCTATTTTTACTTCAGGTGGCCCGAATAAGAAATCTAATAATCCTGCTTCAGCAGGAGTAGCAAACATACTCATAACTAATAAGAATACACATATTCCACCTAATACTAGGCCTGTTTTTTCAATTTCTTTTCTCATTTCGTCACCTTGTCTTGGCATACAATGCTATTAATATACCTACACCTATTGCAACTACTATTATAGGTAAATTACTCATAATATTTGATATCAAAGGATAGTTTGCTGCTGAGCTGCTTAATTCTGCAGATGTTTCTACTTCTTCATATAGATTAGAGAATATAACTGCTATCGCTATGAATATTGCTAAAGCTATTAAAGATACTATGAAAAATGCTGGATGTGATTGTATAAAGAATGCTGATAGAATTGTAGATATTATTAATCCACCTAATAATAATACAAAACCAGAATCAAATGTTCCTACAGCTGTTATTCCACTTTGTGTATAATTTGAAACATCGTATGGTATATCTGTAGTTTGCATTACATCATTATAACCATTTATTAGAGTGAAAGAAACAATAATAGTAGTTGCAAAAATAAACATAAATACGATTATAAAAGGTATATCAAATACACTTCCTTTTCTCTTTCTGGTTTGAATAATCATCATAATATATAATTATATACAATTACTAAATAAATGATAGTGGATAATGTTCCTCGAATATAGTTTTCTTTCTTCGCTTACTCATTCGAGGCATAATAACAATCTGATTTGGAAAAGCCATATCAGCAAATAACTTAGAAGCTTCTATAAAAGTAACATCTCTTTTAAGATTTTTTTCAAGATTACACCTAAACAATTCAATCCTTTTTTCTAGATTTTTATCGATTCTTTTGATTCCTGTATTAGATCTACCCATATTAATTATCACCATTAAAATAGACTAAAAAAGCTTCTCCTTTGTCTACGTCTTCTAGGTCTAAGTTTTCTTAATTCTAAACCTGTAAATACTGTTTCTGCAGGAGGAGCTGGAGCTTCTACACCGAGGAATAATGCTTCAAAACTCGGAATGAATTCTGGTTTGAATGGTTGAGCTTTAAGCGGTTTTGGTTTTTCAAATAACTCCAACCCTGAAAATTTTGGAAATGCAAATGGAATTGCTATTGGTGATGGAGTAGGTGGAATTATAGTTGCAGGTAATGTAGGCATAGTAGTTGCAATCGGAGCTAATACTGGTAATTGAGCGGTAAGTTGTTTTTGAACTTGTGTAGTAGTAGTAGTTGGTACTTGTCTTGTTATAGGTCTTTGTTCTTGCCTTGATATTTGTAAAGGTTCTAATCTTAATTCTGGTATTTGAGTAGGTATTTGTCTTTCTACTGGTCTTTGAACTTGTCTTCTTGCTTGTGTTACTCCTGTTGCTAAACCACCGACTACTGTTTGTGGACCAAAACTAACTCTAGGTATTTCCATTATTTCAGTAGTTGGTCTTGGTATAGCAATTCCTGGAGCTAATCTTGCTCCAATTTGTGCAGCTAATGGTCTTGCTGTTACGAATGATGGTAAAGTAACATCAGGTTGTAATCTAGGTAAATCTTTTATTACTTGTTGTTTAGCTAATTGTCTTCCAGCTCCAGTTATTTGTTCTAATCTAACTTGAGTTGGTCTTCTTGTAATTAATTTTAATCCACCTCTAGAAACACTTGGTAATTGTTCATCTGGTAATTTAGTTATAGCTCCAACAGTTCTAGTTAATGTTGGTAATTTAATAGGACCTCTTTCAGGTACTATAGCAGCTATTCCTTTAGCTTCAAATAATCTAGTATCCACTCCACCTCTTCTAATTCTAGCAATATCAGTTACAATTCCTCTAGTAAGTACACCTTCTCTTGTTGGTGTAACTGTAGGTGTTTTTATAGCTCTTTCTCCTCTCAAAAATTGTCTTATATTTCTACTAGTAGTTCTTCCAACATCTTTTCCTACTTTTAGAATATCACCTGGTTGTCTAAATGCTCTTACAGCACTTCTAAATCCAACAGCTTGTCTATCTCCTGTAACTAAAGCTTGTTCTACTCCTCTACCTATTAATCTAAATTCTCTAGCTCCTCTTGGTCCTCTTATTGCAACTTCACCAGCAGATACTATTCTTGCTAATCCAGGTTCTCTAGATATAGGTGCAGCTTCTCCAATTGTTATTCCAGGAAATCTTTGAACTTTAGGTTTTGCTTTTGGAATTCCTGGTAATTTTCCAATAGCTGTTCTTAAAGGAGATGGTCTTGTAGCAACTTGAATTTCAAATCTTTCTAAACCTCTAATTAATGGTACTTCACCTGTAGGTGTTTTAACAGGTATTTCTCTAGCTTCAGTAATTCCTCTAATTCCACCTAATTGTCTAGTTGTAACTTTTCTAGTAGGAGTAACAGCAGCTCTTATTCTTGGTGTAACAGCTTTACCAACTCTTGGTATTACTCTCGGAGCAGCAACACCAACTGCTGCTGAACCAAGTAATCCACCAAGACCTGCGAATTGTCCGAACTCTCTTCCAAATCTTAATTGTGATGCTCTTTGTTGTTCTTCTAAAAATCTAGGATCAGTAATTGATCTAACAGTACCACCAATTGTTCCAATAGGATCTCTTGCTAATTGTACAGGTCCTGTAACAATTCCAGATAATCCTGTACCTAAACCTAATAATCTTGTTTCTTGCTCAAGTCTTTCTCTTTCAGATCTTCTTTTTTCAGGAGCAACAGGTGTAACTATAGCTTGACCCTCTGGAGAAATATCAAATAATTGTCCTGTTCTTCCTAAGAAACTTCGTTGAGATTCAACTAATTCAGCCCTTGCTTCTAAATCTAAAATTCCTGGAGGTGTTATTGGTTCACCTCTTTCTAATGTTCCTACAATAACTCCTCTTTCTCTTAATCTTTGTTCTCGTTCAAGTCTTCTTTGAGCTTGTTCTATTTCTCTTTCTGTTGGTGCAGCTCTTGCTCCTTGTTGTATTGCTCTTCCAACAGCGGATGGACCTAAATCAGTATCAACTTGTGGTTCTTCTCCTTGAGATCTTGTAACTCTACGTCTTCTTCTAACAACAGGTCCTGGTTGTGTAATACCAGGTATTGGAGAGGGTTCTATCAAACCTTTACGTATTGCCTCTTGTTCATACGGAGACCGTATAGGTAAAACAGAAGGAGCTCTAGAAATAGGTAATTGAGGAGTTACATCTCTAAAAGGATTAGCATTACGTAATTGATCTAATCTGCTCTGAGGCATAGTAATCTATATAAAATATTGCTTTTACTATTATAAAAAGATTGCGGATGTTACAAATAACAAACAATTAATATGTTTTTGTTACCAATCACTTAATTTTTCAATCATTATACCTTCTTCTGTTTCATGAAATACCATAGGACATTCTGGTTGTAAAAATCTAGGGAATATACTTTGTATTCTATAATATTCTCCTGGCATTAAACATATTGCAGGTAATGATGTTTTACTTTCTTGATTAGATGCATTTACAACGAATATTCCTGAAATTGTTATACTAATTATTATAGCTAAAATAATTATATTCTTCATAACATAAATATGTTATGTAAAGTATTTAAAGTTTTTCATTAGGTTATTTTCAAACCTATTTATACTTTAACATAGAAATAATATACAGGTTCCTGCCAAGGGAATCTTAAATAAGCATGTAGCTTGATCACAACAACCTAGCTAAAGCTATATTGTTTATAATTCTTTATAAAGTTTACTGTTTGTCTTCTTCATCGAATAGTTGTAAAAATAGTGTATATATCATCATAAATTAACGTCACTAGAATCAGGTTCTTTCTGTGCCATCATTGATTTTGCAATTCCTGCGATATATAAAATGACAAAATAAACCAATACTAAAATTATAGCTACTGTTAATATTACAGTTACTTGTTCAATAGCTGTTATAATTGTAGAATTACCTATATCTAATGCATAACTGTATAACATATTATTCAAGATCATAGTCATCCATAATACTACAAATAAGAATAATATTCTCAGGAAGAAATGCTTAGAGTTCATCTTAACAGCTAGATATGTAAATATACCCATGATGATTCCAAGCCCTAATATGATTGCTAAATTAAATATTCCTGTATCTGCTGTTACTGGAGTCTCAGGTCTAGTCATGAATGAATACTGAGTTGAATTTACACATATACCAATTGGCTGATAACATGATTGTACATAATAGTAATAAGTTGTATTTGCTGCTAATCCTGTTAATGTAATACTATGAGATTTTACATAATTATTTATTCCTGAAGATTCATTTAGATCACTTGAATTAATTCCATAATAAACTGTACTATTTGTTAGTTCATCAGTATTCCAAGTTATTATAGCAGAATCTCTACTAATACCAGATGATTTAACATTAGTTAATCTTATTGTTAAATTACTTGCATTAAATAACGCAGACACAAAACTGAAATTACCTTGACTGTCATTCAAAAAGAATGATACATTATAGAATCCTATTTGTGTTAAGTTTTCTTCATCTAATATAAGAGTTCCGTTATTTAAGTTGTTATTTGTTAGTACTGAATCATCTGGGAAGAATACGGTAAAGTTTGCGAAGTCTGGAGTTCTTCCTCCTGCAACAGTATAATTCCAATATATTCTAATTGATCTATTAAGTTGAACTTTAACTATAGAAACATTAAGATTTAGAGTTAATGAAGGAATTGGAGCACCTACAACATCAAATGTTTTTGTATCTGTATCTTCATTTCCTAAAGTATCATTAGCGTATCCTAAAATTGTATATGTTCCTATTTGTGTTAATAATGCTGTAACTATAGTGTCTGATATATTTCCAGTACCACTATCTAATAAAGATCCATCAGGATAAGTTACATTCCATTTAGCAACATCTATATCTAGTAATGCATCAGTAAATCCAACAGTAAAGTCGACATCATCTACACCTTGTACAGCAGTAGTAGGATTTCTTGTAATAGTTATTACAGGTGGTGTAGTATCTAATAATATTTCTCTTGTGTCTTCTGTCCAGTTTAATTGATCACTTGTATCATTTACTGATGCGTTTAATAAATATATTCCATCAGCAAGAGATGTAAAGTTAACAAAATGAGGACTTGATGATGATGTATTTGTTTGTAATATTCCGCCTGTAGAATTATATATGTATATTGTTATTGTATCAATTCCTATATCATCTAAAGCTGAAACATTTACTTCT
>CAZNER010000019.1:29624-32266 GCA_964572065.1 uncultured Candidatus Saccharibacteria bacterium | reverse complement strand
TGACGATGTTATTTTCTTTCGTTTCCATATTATTTATAAATTTTAATTTCTCTACTGATTTTCATTAAAACCTTTCACAGTCTGGTAGTAAATTAAAATTTCTAATAACTCTCGTAAAAAAGGAGATACCCTTTCCGATATCTCCTTCCGTATTATTTATTTAATTTTATTCTCCATTAAAATCATACCATTCTTCATATTCCGGATCATCTGGATCAATATCATAATCTTCAGGAGTAAATCCATCTAATTCTGAGTCGAAGTTAAAGGTATCATTTTCAAATGTTTCATTTTCAGAAAATTTAGAGTTCTCTTCAGAAAGCTTTTTTACTTTTAATGAATCAATGGAAGGATTTGTCCATTTAATCCATTCGGGTTCATAATTGATATCTCTAGAGAAGTTTTCCAGATCTTTTTGTAGTTTATGGTTGTAATTCTTTTCTTCCACTTGAATTACTATAACCATAATTATAAAAAATAAACTTACCCAGAGTATTTTCTTTAAATTATCTTTACTCATTATTCGAAGTATGTTACTTTAGTACCGGATGAAATTCTTAAATACTCTTTCATAGAATTAATCTTCTTTTCAATAACTTCAGGTGGTAAATTCTGAGGTATCATAATTATTGTATTCTGAGCATCATTTAACTTATATTTCCGGTAATTCATTTCTTTTTCTCTTTCTTTTAACTTCTTAAGTAAGAATGAAGCCCTTCTTTTATTACTCCATTCAGCAAGTCCAGGTGTACTTCTTGGAATACTTATTTTTTGAGCCCAATCAAATTCTATTTCTTTCTTCTTCTTTGCCATAATTCTTTCTTTTCTAAATGATTAATAAAGGGCTTCATCTCAGATTAAACCAAATCTTCAATCCAATTTTTAGCCGGAGTGTAGTTAGGGTTGATAACTTTATCTTTAAAAGTTTCTAACTTTTTCTCAATTGTAGATATCTCTTTCTTCGTCAAAGCTTTACCCTTAAATGTTCCTGAGTTTATTTGTCTTTCCATTGCTCTGATTTTAGATTTAACCTGTTGTCTGAAAGCTTTTCTTTCGAGTGGAGTTTTACAATCTTCAGGATAAATCCATTTTAGAGATTTCTTAATTGTGATAGTTTCCTCAACATTTTTCTTTTCAACTTTCTTAATTGTAGTTGATGAAGCTTTTGCTCTTCTTGTTGTTTTTGCTGCTGTTTTCATAATTTTTATTATTTAATTATTAATAAATTTGAATTAATATTAATATAATAAATTATTTCTTAATTTGCAACTTTTTTTACAAGAAGAGCTACTTACTATTCCCCACTAGTGATTAATTGTAATAAAGGTAATTGTTCTTCATGCTCAACCCCAAAGAACTCTAGATAGTCAATTATGTTATCAACAGGATCTTCAGTAGTATCAAATTTATTTCTTTCTTTATTTTTATTATAAAGATTGCAAATTAGATCTGAAGATTTATCAACTATCTCTTCATTAAAGTTATTTAAACATATTTCAGTTAATATATAGTTAAATACCTTCTGTGAAAGGTCTGAAATACCTATTAACATCATTGGATCATCTTTTAGATATTCAAATTCTTTCCTTCTTAATTTCAGTTCATCGAATAATTCTTTATTTTCTATAACTTCTTTTGATTTTAATAAGTTATCTAGAGTTTCTAATTCGATATCTGAAACAGTTTCAATTACATCCTTATGTAACATAACAAAGTCAGGACTCTCATCCTGACTTAAATTCATTTGCTTACTTATAGCCTTGCTAATGATGTAAGCTTTACGATGTACTCTTTTAGTTATCATTAAACTGAATATTTCTGTCCAGATTTATCGTCATGTTCACTTTTGTTACTTTTAGGAATAATTACATAAGGTAACCACCTTTCATAAAACTTGCTTGGTTTCTTACGAGAACCAGTTAGTAATCCACGATGTTCAGTGCTGAATTTTATCCTTTCAGAGTAATCCATTACTGGGTGGAATTTCAATAACTCAGTCTGATCGTAGTTAAACTTAGGATCTTTATCAACCTTGATTGAAGCTTTACCATGGAATTTATTGTAAAGATAGATAACCACTTTTTCATCTCTCTCATCAATGATTTTGACTCCAATTATAATAGTTGGGTCATATTTATCTGAGAGGGGGTTCATCTTAGATTCTTTAGTTTTTCTGACCATCCACTGGTAGTTTCCTGAGTGAACTTTTTTCGGCTTGAATGGAATATTAAATGTTTCCAAATCTTCTTCATAAAGGAAAGTGAATCCTAATCCTCGAAGAAAATCAAGCATTTCATCCTGAGTTTCAAACGATAAAGCCTTAGCTGCAATCTCTTCTCTAGAGTTTTCAGTAAGTTCTACTTGTTTATCATTCTTAGAAGTCCCCGATTTCTTAACAGGAATAGGAAGATCTCCAGCTAACTTTCCAATATAATTAGTTACCTTGTCAACATCATTCTTATCAACGAATGTGAATTCAAGTCTCATTGGACCTGTATGTTTTTCTGAAGGACCTGCAGAAATAGCTGGATCCTGGCCAACTACTTTGTCAGAGAGGATCCTGCCTTCATCATCCATTAGCTGGATCCTCATTTTTTTAACTTTCAATTTTGTATTCATATCCATTACTTCTTAGCTGGAGT
>CAZNER010000019.1:27871-29524 GCA_964572065.1 uncultured Candidatus Saccharibacteria bacterium | reverse complement strand
TTTTGTAACTTTAGTTTTCTTAGCTGGAGTTTTTGTAACTTTAGTTTTCTTAGCTGGAGTTTTTGTAACTTTAGTTTTCTTAGCTAAGACTTCTTTTTTCTCAGTTGAATCTTTCTTTACTTTTTTCTTAGGTTCCCCTGTGTCTTTCTTAGCCCATAAATTTAAAGCTTCTTCAATTGAAATTGCTTTGTCTCCTCTTGTGTGGTTTCTCATGAATCTCCTGAATCTACCTTTTTCTTTTGGGTCTGTTAAACCTTCCGGATATTCCCAACGATGTGCAGTTTTTTCTGAAGCTTCAGGTTCCATATCTAAGTATGTTTTCTTAATCTCAGCTAAAGTTACTAGATCAGTTTGAATTTGTTCAATTTTATTGTAACTTGGATGATCTTCAGCTAATTTCTTAATTTCAGTAGTTTTGATTTTACCTTCTTTAAGAACATCTTTCAACTCCATTTGAAGCTTTTTAGTTTGATTACCAATAGCTTTACCTGTTCTTTTCCACTCTGATTTAGATTTGAATTCAGAAGGTAATTCAAATAACTTCTTAGATGGAGCTTTAAAATCAGCTTCTTCAGTTTTCTTTACGGTAGTTTTCTTAATTGTTTTTGATTTTGTAGCTGGAGCTGATTTTTTAACAGCAGTTTTCTTAGTTGTTGCTTTCTTCTTAATAGCCATAAAATTGAGATTTTAAAGATTAATAATTTTTGTATTTTGTATTTATTATAATATAATATTTTATTTCTAATTTTGCAACTTTTTATACATACGAAGTACTTTTAATATTGAGTTGATATACGCATACCTTTCATCAAACCAAGATCCATAAAGTTCTCCATCGACATAAGCTAAGAAAACTCCTTTATCTTTAAACTGTTGATTGATATTAAAGTCAGTTATCTTTAACTTATCCATAACTACATATTTGAGTTGTTTTAGGTAACTTAAAGAAACTTCAGTATTATAATTATAAGTTAATAATTTCTTTACTGTCTTCGTATTCTGTATTTCTTTAAAATGTTTCGTTTTTGATATAAGATTGATAAAATATCCTACTTTCATATTAAATATTTAAATTTTTCATTGTTGGGATTTCTGTAGCTTCGTATTCTAAGAATTTTATTGAATTCTTTTTTTGGTATCTATTTACTGCGAATTCTACTTCTAGTGGTGAGTGAGCAATACAAAAGAATATAGTTTCTTCTCCTTTATCATTAAATGCTGAGATTCTTTGAAGTCCATGGATATTCATTTTATTATCAATTATATTGATAATACTCTGCATATCTACCTCATAACCTTGAAGTAGTGTCTTTCTTCTTTTCTTCTCCTTATTTGGATTATTTAATAAATCTCGATATTTATTTGAGATTCTTTCAAAAGCTGAAATGAAATGTGATATACTGCTCATTATATTTTAATTTTTGCAGGCTAGGGGGAATCGAACCCCCTTCAGACCTAATCTCTTAGCCTTCCTGGGTAGTTAAGTTGATTAAAGTTCTAAAGCTTTAATAACTGCTTTCTTAAGTTTCTTCAAACTTTTGGCATTGTCTTCGTAGTCCTCAATGTCAATTTCTAATTCTTCTTCATCGATGATTTCTTCTAATTCTTCAAAATCAGCTTCATTGATTTCTTCTTTAGTGTACTCATCTCCTT
>CAZNER010000019.1:0-27771 GCA_964572065.1 uncultured Candidatus Saccharibacteria bacterium | reverse complement strand
CCTCTTCTTCATCATCTCCTTCCTCTTCTTCATCATCTCCTTCCTCTTCTTCATCATCTCCTTCCTCTTCTTCATCTTCATCATCACCTTCTTCATCTTCATCATCACCTTCTCCTTCACCCTCTTCTTCTTCTTCAGCATCAGGAGCACCTGTTAAAACTAAATCTTCAGATGAAGCAACCATTTTAACGATTATAAAACTTCCGTCTGAGAAAATGATTTGAACATAGCCATTTTCTAATTCTACCACTTGAGAAACTTCTCTTTCAACTAAATTTTCCATAGTTTTTGTTTTTAAATTTAAAAATTAATAATTGAATTTATAATATAATATTTTATTTCTTATTTTGCAACTTTTTATTCATTGATTCTCATGATTCTTAACTGAGGGAAGTTCAATAACTTTAATGTACATTGAACGTCTTTTTTATAAGCGTTTAATGTTATTTCTGGCCTATTTATTTTTCCAAAGCTTTCTGAAAGGCCAAAATGTTGCTTATAAACCAGTTTTATATCTGAAATATCTGTTTTTCTCATGTTAGAAAAGTATACAATATATAGTTGGTCTCTTAAATAATCCTCTTTCACTGTAAATTCTTCAAAACCTATGGAAATTAACTCTTTCTTGATAGTTTCTTTATCCCAGAATTTATTAATTTCTTTCATGATTTTACTTACTTGATTTGGGTTTTTAGGCAGATAAATTGAGTCTAAATATCTTTCCCATACTTGATAGAATAAACCATGAGCTGAATGAATCGGAAATCTCAGATCTTCACCATGTAACTGATCTATTGCTAAATATAAAGACATCAGGGGTTTATCAAATAATGGTACTGTAATCCTGAATTTGTTATCAATTCTAGCTTGATAAGTTAATTTCTTCTCTCTTTGCTTATAATTAAACATTAATTGTTCTAATAATATCTTATCTGCTAATTTAAGTATCTTACTTAATCTAAAAGAATCTAAGTTAACTAATTCTGAATACCCAAATTCTGCCATCTGCTTGATATTCCTTCTTTTATACTGCTTCTCTCTTTCTGCTTTAGTAAATTCTACAGTTCTGTTGAAGTGTTTACGATTCTTCTCAGGAAAATCTTTCTCCATAATATCATTCCTGATATGGGGTAATTTGTAAATCTCTACTTGTTCTATCTGACCATCAAATAAAGATTCAACATATTTATATAATTCCTCACCACTTAGAATCTTATAAGGTCTTATTGGTAATCCATAATCCTTAAGATAAATTTCCCAAGATTTACTTGCATAAATCCTCTTTATAAACCTTGTTTTCACTAATTGAGGCTTTGTTGGGTCTTCAAGATTTACCACATAATAACTTCTTATAAATATGGGGAGTAATTTATAGTTTCTTAGAACTCCTTTCCTCTTTTTATATATCTTAATATAAGCTTTATCACCATTCTTATGGGGAATCTTTGGTAATGAGCTTCTTTTTAAACTCTTAGCCATATTGTCTTTTAGCTTTTGATATCCATAATTTTAAACTATTCTCATTAAATTCTCCGAACTTCTTTTTCAATCTCTTTCGGATAAAATCTTCTGACCTACCTTTTCTTACTGCATCAAATACTAAAGCTTTTTTAGTTCCCTTCACTCTCCCATTTTCATCTTTGACTCTTTTCTGCCTGGGTTTCTTTTCTTTTTTCTTTTTTACCTTTTTAAGCTTAGGTTTACTTTCTTCTTCGATTTGAGCCATCTGTAATAGTGGATGACACAGAAAAGCATGATTTTCATTATCTCTTTCTTTGAGAATATCTGATAGCCATTGATCGAATTCATATAGTTTATCTTTTTGAATGGGCTTACTGAAATTCTTCCTCAACCATAAATTCAAATCTGGGTGAGTCATATTAACTACATCTTCAAAAGGTAATCCCCTTTTTATACATTGCTTCTTAAGCTCATGTGGTAAAAACCCCATATCAAATATAGCACTTTCGGAATCCTTTTTTCTACCTGTTGATTTATTTTGTTTTTTTGCCATGTTATAATTTATAATTGCATATTATTAATATAATATTTTATTTCTTAATTTGCAACTTTTTTACTACTCGTTTCTTTTTCTTATTCTTACGTGGAATATCTTTAAGATTACGATTAGCTTTCTTAACTGATAAGAATATTTCTGGTAAACCTTCTCTACCCATCGCAATATGATCTATCTCATTGAAATTAATAGCAGCTTCCATTAAAGTTCTAGCTTTAGGCCAAAATTGTTGTCCTGTCTTAGGATTCTTTTCTAATACATAGAAATACGTTGATAATAATTCAGCAAACTTAATAGCTTCTCTTGCGTTATCATATATAAATAACCCTAAAGATTTAACTTCATCAAAATGTCTGCCTTTTTCTCTTTCGGTCTTTTTAACTTCAATTATTGAGTAATGATTGGGCAACTCTTTTGATATAACTGGTAAAAAATACTTTTCTACTTTATCATTGTTTGAGTGATACTTATCAATTAACATCATTACTGAAAAGTGAGGTAACCTTGTATATAAAGTTAGATACTTACGATATCTAGTTTTATTCCTTCTTTTGTAAATACTTTTCTCTTGGATTGATAATGGTAGTATTCTAAATTTATTAATCCTATCATAATCTAAGATTAATCTCCATAAATCTTGCTTATCTTCAGACTTGGATTTACTAAGTTCTTCCATTACTTCTAATATAGCACTTTCTTTTGAGTTTCTTCTTTTCCAAGAAGGAATATCCATTATCTTTACAGCTTCATTTGGCTTCTTTCTAGAGAGAATAGTAAGCTGTAAATATAATTTGAAACTCATGGGTAATTCTAGACTTTCAGGGAATAATTCACCATCATACTTTTCAAAATGAGCGTTGAATGTTTCGAATAACATCTGAGCTCTAGTTTTTATCTCTAAAAATTTGTAATGAGATTTCTTCATCATCTCTCCTGCTTCCCAAGTACTTTTCCCAAAGTTATTAGTAAACACCAGAGCAGTTTGTTCATCTTTAGTCAAAAGATTCCAAGCTGGGTTGTTTTGTAATTCCATATTTTAATTTTCTAAGTTTGCGAATATTTTGTCTACTTTATGATAACTATTTTCAATCATTTCTTCTAATGAATCATGATTAGATAATGTGGCGTTCGGGGTTTTATAGACAGTGTAGTATACATTATCAAAATTTATATCAACTTCCATTGAAGTTAATTCTAATTCTAAACTAACTCTTACTTTTTCAGTATTTTCATCAATTTTGATAACTTGAGCTGGTACTCCTTCATAAGGGTAACCAGTTAATGTGATATAATCACCTTTTTTAATTAAGTCTTTTTCGTATTCAAAAATACTATGGCTCTCAGCTTCTTCTACCATTTTTAGGATTTCAGTAGATGATACAGTAGCTAAGTTATCATCGATTTTATATTTACCAATACAATATTGTTCTCCTTCATGAAGAACTGAAGGATCTCTAAGGTACCCTAATATGCAATTTACGTTGTTTCTAATTTCCTCCAATTTTTCTTTAGAACAAGCATATCTGAAGGGTACCTTTAAGAATCCATAATTAAACATCAGTGGAACGTACCGATATATTTTCTTACCTTTAAATTCTTTTTGTAATATTCTAATTTTAGGGACGAACAGATGAACATCCATATCTAGGCTAACCATATCTCTTTCAGCTAGTTCTAGAGTTTTTTCGCTTATGTAGACTATCACCCATACATAAGGTTTCTGTTTCTTAAGTTTGTTTTTTCTACCCATTGTTTTTTAAGAATGATCTAGCTCTCTTATGAACTAGTTTATAATTAGTTTTAATTAACTCATCGCTCATAATTATCACTAAATCTAACCCTCTATCATTTACTCTGATTTTCATGATTTTATCGAATGTATCTTGACCAAAAATTTCATCAAAAGCTTTAGATGTACAAGCTACAAAATGTAAATCTTTCTTCATTCCATTGTATCTCATGAATAGTAATGGGATTTTCTTAGCTCTATCACCATCATTTTTAGCTTGTTCCCAAAATTTCTGAATATCAGAGTTCTTAACCGGTAATAATAAATGTTCAAAGTTTATATCTTTGTGATTTTTCGCTTCAATAGTAAATCTAAAGTATCTTGAATGTTTTTCGTCTGAACATATAACATCTCCTACTGTATCATCTTTTCTACCCCACCTTAATCCACCTGAAGAAGGTACTCTAGAAAATTCATAGCCTGTCCATTGTTCTAATACTTTAGTTATATTTCTCTCGTTTTTACTACCCTTTTTACGAGAATTTACCTTTGCCATGTTTTATTTTATTTTTGATATTAATAATATAATATTTTATTTCTTAATTTGCAACTTTTTTTACTATACCAGACTAAGTATCGTTTCTAAACTAACTCTGTAGAATTATCAACTTGTAACATGCTTATAATGTTACTTCCAACTGGGTTATAGTTATTCAAATGAGTTGTGATAAAACAAGAGAAATCTGTCTTGTTCTTTATTTTTGATTCTATTAATTCATTCACTTTAGGAATATTCTTAGAATCTAAAGATTCAAATGCTTCATCTAACCAAATAAAGTTAAACATAGATTCTTTGTTAAGTATATCATGGATTGAGAATACTAATGCAAGGTCTATTAGTTGAGTCTGGCCTCCTGATAAATCATTTATACTAACTTCATGACCCCTGATATAAACTCTTATATTTATATCTTTCTTAACATTATCTCCAATCTCTAATCTAACTACAAATCCTGAAGAAGCTGCATAGTATTCTAGGGCGTCATTTATCAATTCAATCTTCATATCATATAAGAAAGCTTTAAAACCATTATTAGAGAAAGTTTTACTTAACCAGTTATACCTTTTCAACTTTATCTCTAACCTCTTCTCGTTTCTTTTAAAAGAGTTTAATTTTATTTCTGATTCTTTCAGTTTAATCTTATACCCTTTAACTTTAAGTTTCAGTTCTTTTACTTTATCTGTTTCATTAGATAATTCAGTTAACTCTTTTTTCTTATCTGATATCTTAGATTCTAAAATTTTGATACTTATTTTAGCCTCATTCAAATCCTTTACATTGACCTTATATTCATTTAGTTGTGACTTATATTTAATAGAGAGTTTATGATTACTTTTATTAATTTTACCAACTTTTTCTTCTGTCTTCTTGTTTTTCTCTAATTCTAAATCTCTTTCCTTAATAAGTTTGTTAGCTTCGAAGTCAATTTCTTTCATCTTTCTTAACTTATAGTCTTTGGATTTCTTAATCCCATCTAAATCAAAAGGTTTACCACATGTTGGGCATACTTCTTGAATTTCTGATAGTTCTTCCTTAAGTATGTTTTTCCTTGATCTTAACATACTTAACTTTTCTATGATTCTGATAACATTAGTTTTATCAACAGTTGGAATTTCTTTTAATGTCGGCTTCTCTGGTTCAGTATAATCCTTCTTTTTGACTTTAAGTTGGATTTTTGATTTACTTAATCTCATTTCTAGAGTTTCTATTAACTCTTTAATGTTATTTATCTTTTCCTTTTGGTTTTCCTCTAGATTATTAATTAAATCAGCTGTAATTTTGATATTTTCCTTAATTGATTCAATTTTAGATTGTTGTTTATAAATATCTTTATCTATACCACTTAAATCTTCTCTGATACCCTTTATCAAATCATCAACAGATTTCTTAGACTCATCAATATATTTAAAATCGAAAAGATCATCCAGAATATTCTTCCTTTCAGTGGGGCTTTCAGCTGTTAACCTATTTAACTTCTGACCAAAGAATATCGAGTTCTTCATAACTCTTGGAGTTATATCATTTAGAGATTTGATTATTTCTTCTTGAATGTCCTTCTTCCCATCTTTATTAGATAGTTCATCATTCTTATAAAGAAGAACTCTATTACCACCTCTTGATCCTTCAACCCTGTTCTTATAGTTCTTCATCCTGACTAATCTATAAGAATCGCCTGTTTCAGTATCTTTATAGAATACCTCAACTTTAACTCCAGGGTAATCTTCATCCCTAAGAAATTCCCAAGTTTCAATAGAACTCTTTTTCTTTAATAATTCTTTACTAACTGCCCAAAATAGAGCATTCATCACAGTTGTTTTACCTACTCCGTTATCACCTCTTATGACGTTTAAGCCTATGTGATCAAGGTTAAACACAAAAGGCTTCACTATACTTGCGAAGCCTTCAATTTCTATTTTTTCGAATCTAATCATTATGTGTGCATTATATCTGTTTGTGTACCTGATTGCTGAAACATTTTATCAAGTTCAGTTCTAATGTTATTTAGATCGTTGATAGTTAGATCTCTGCCCTCATCAATTGCATTAACTGTGTTTAGTAATAATTCTAAACTATAATCATCAATGTTAATTCCCAAAGCTCTTAAAGCTTGTTGTTTAACTCCATTAGGGTCTCTTTCTTTTATTGTAATCATTATTTTAAATTTTTAGTTAATAATTTGTATTTTGCTTTTGTGTATTCTCCATTGAATTTTAAGTAAGCTCTAGCTAAGTTATTAGCCGTAAAGTAAGTAATATTCTTTATTTTACATCTTTCTTTTTTCTTTACTTTTTTAGGTATCTTAACCCAGTAGTTATAATCATCAATTTCATCTCCTTCTTGATAGAATTTAAACTGAGGACCTTTTACGGGGATAAACTTTAAGCTTAAGTCATCATACAATTCCCAATATCCAAATTCTCCATTTGAATCTGAACTACGTTGAGGTGTTGGTGCACCAGGTACTAATATCTTACTACCAATTTTCTGTTTCTTATGTATATGTCCTGCAATTACTAAATCAAACTTCTTGAATAACTTGGAGTACATTTTAGGAATATTATCAACTTCATCAGCCCTGAATCCATTATTATCTACTGCCCCTGGAATTTCAGTATGTATTAATAATATATTCTTCTGTTTCTCATTTACTTTTATATTCTTTACTGCTTCTTCGAATCCAATATTATTTCTTAAGAAAGGTATACCATGAACTTTAATGTCATAACCTATATAAACTCTTTTAAAGTCTATACATTGTATTATCTCTTTAAAGCAGTTAACCCAAGTTGGTAAACCATCTATGTATCTCTCAGACATATCATGATTACCAGATATCCCAATCCAATGAGCTTCTAAATTTTTAAATGTTGACTTTATCAAAGACAATTCAAATTGATCAATGTGGTTTGGGTTCTCTATTAAATCTCCTGCGAATAAAACTTTAGCGTTATTTTTACTTGCTATTTTATCTACTTCTAACATAATATCTAAGGAGGTTTTTAGCCTCCTTAGATTTTCATTATGTGACTTCCAGTTATGTAGATGAATATCGCTTATTATATATGCAATAACTTTTTTATTCATGGTAAAATCTCCTTATTATCTCTTCAGTTACCTGTCTAACTTTTACTCCTAAATCTCTTTCTGTATTCCATATAACTGGAGTTCTAACAAATATATTAGGATCTAGACTCCATAAACCGGGGTTAGATAACATATTCATAAACATAGAATTAATCATACATTGATAATACCAATTTTGTACTCTTTTACCATCGTCTTCAAGAATTATACTTTGAGTCAAAGGTAAGAATATTATCAAATCAAGATTCTTAAGTTGTTCTTCGATTTTATCAATATATAATTTAGAGATACCTGAATTCTCTCTCATAGCTACGCCTTGAAGGTAGTATACTATATTGTCAACTGGAGATCTATCTGTAATATATGAATCATGTTTACTTAGGACTTCTTTTCTTCTACTTAAGATATCGTTTTGATAATCTCTAAAAACATCAATGGGCATCTCATGTGGATCAGTGTGTTTATCTAAACCATATTTAGGCCATACTTCTTTAGCTGATGTACTAACGAATACTAATTCTTTAACAGCTTTTTCTAATTCTTTCGCAAGAGTGGTTTTTCCGGTTCCACTAGCACCACAAATAGCTA
Source organism: uncultured Candidatus Saccharibacteria bacterium (assembly GCA_964572065.1). Lineage (GTDB taxonomy): Bacteria > Patescibacteriota > Dojkabacteria > JAHIVN01 > JAHIVN01 > CAZNER01. The sequence continues at coordinate 19,791 of CAZNER010000019.1, read as the reverse complement.
TCTTCATAATTTTAATAATTTATGTCATCAAATATTAAAGGTACTTTAGTTTTTATTTCATCTAATAAAGGTCTCATCACTTCTCTCATTTGAGGGTGAGCTGCTTCTGCAACACGTTGTTTGAATATTTCTCTCCACTCTCTGAAATTAGCTTTCATATTAATTTCAGTTTTCAATGAGTTTGGAAGTACTGAACGTGCTTGTTGTGGACTCCACCCCTTATTTAACAGCTCTAAATAGTTATTTTCAGCTACTTGCATTGAATTAAGCCAAACTAATTTGGGGTCTTTTATTTCTCTGTAAGTTTCCCACCAAATATCATCAGTTCCACAACCAGCGTCATCATCGGGTAAGTATTCAGGCATCCATTGGGGAATGATAAATTCAACTCCACCTTTATAATTACAATATCTAGTTGATTCTTGAGCGAATGAACATAAGCGGTGTCTTACTAACTCATGACTAACTCCTCTATCAACTGTAAATTTAATAGTCATATCTGCAAACTCAATCATTGCATAATGACCTCTGTTTAATAATTTTTGAACTAAATCTTTAGCTGAAGAATCGTCTTCAGTGATTTTATATTCAGATTTGTAACAAGTTCTTGCTACTTTTTCAATCATCTTTAGAACTCCTTCATCAGGAAGTTGGATGATTTCGTACTTTGCTCTACTTAATTTCATGTTAATTATCTTTAAAATGTTTCAAAAAATCTGTCTTAACGAACGTACCAATATGATACTGCTTAGCTACTTTCAATAGCTCTTTTTTATTAAATTTGGTAGTATTTTTATTCACCCAAGGAATTTCCATACGCCTTAGATATTTTCTATTATAGTATTTCAAATCTATTAATAGTTTATTTACTTTATATAAAGTTTCTAACTCTTTAAAGTTAACACTACCGAATTTAAAATTATCTCCCCCTAATTTGATAGCATTCTTCAACGTACCAAATTGATTTAAGAAGTTCTTAGCCCTTTTATCTCCTATACCTGGATAACCCGGGATCTTATCCGAGGAATCACCTAACAATGATAAATAAGATACACATTGATTAGCTTTATAACCTTTCTCTTCTTCTAAGTTCTCTGGAGTTAAAAGAATATCTGGTTTCTTGAATGCTCCAGGCTGAAATTGATAAATATTATCACAGATAAGTTGGTTAAAATCTTTATCTCCACTAACAATTGTAATATGATATCCTTTAGCTTTATATTTCTTTGCAACCAAATATAAAATATCATCGCCTTCTTCTTCATCACTCATAGCAACTTTGATACCTAAGTAGGATAGAACTCTAATTACTTCAGATTTCTGATGAATAAAGTTTTCTCTATCAAAACCCAATTTAGGTTCTCTTCGTTTATACCCGGGTAAAGCTGCTAACCTACGTTTACTCCTATTTTTACCATCAAAGATAACAATTACCTCAGCTTTCTTGTTGTCATTTATAATCTTCCTAAGCATATATGGAAAACCATAAACCATAGAAGTTGATTCATTCTGTGGAGTCATCATAGAAGCATACTTATGAAAAGCTCTATGTAACATGTGGTTACCATCAATTAAGATTAGTTTATTCTTCTTCATCTTCTTCACCTCCTGATGTTTCTATTGGGAATAGATTCTGATCAATTGAATCTAACTTCTCTTGAAATTTATCAATGGTATTAAGTTGAGGGATAGAATCAACTAAGTTATTCAAATTATCTTCATTTGAGATATATTTATAAAATCCTCTTTCTCCTAAACAAAAGCTTTCTTCTTCATCTAAAAGATATAATTTATGAGAACCACCTTTCTTGTGAATATGTCCTGAAGCTAAAAGCATATCATATAACCCCAATGTAGGAGATAAACCAATACTCTTTCCTGTATCATCAGTAAAGTATATTTCACTTTTATAAGAAGCTCTTGGTGGAGCTACCTTATTTTTCTTGATTCTAACAGATACTTCTTTACCAATGATGATCTCAACACCTTTAGATTTCTTAGCTTTAACTGCTTTACCCCCAAAGAAAGCTAATCTTAATGAAGCGTAAAATTGCATGGCTTTTCCACCAACTGTTGTATTTGGATCTTCATAATTACTTGCTCCAACCTTATCTCTAATTTGATTAATGAATATTGAACATACTCCTAACTTAGTTAATAAGGGATTCCTTCTCCTCAACATAGTATAAACTGCTTTAGCTCTATTACCCATTTCAGCTTTTGCATCTAGTTGAGTAGTGTTTAAGTTCTCTTCAGTATCTAATGCAGCCAAACTATCTACTACTAATAATATAGGTTCATTATTAACTAATTGACTCCTATAATAAGTACATACTTCAGCAATCCAGTCAGCGATTGATTCAATTGATATTTCATTGATTAATTCTACTTCAGAAGGATCAATGCTATTCTTCTCGGCCCATTCATTAGTCCATACATTTTCTGCATCAACCCAAAGAACTTTACCACCCAATGCTTGAGTAGCGAAGGCATAATCATAAGCAACTAAACTTTTACCTGAAGATTCAGTTCCGAAGATCTCTAAAATTCTTCCGTATGGTATACCACCGCCTAACTGAAAATTTAATGCAGTCGAGGCACTTGGTAACCATAAGAATTTATCTCCTGATAAACTAATATCAGAAGCACTTTTAGATCCATATTTATCACGAATCTTATTCAGCGATAAACCTTTTATTTTCTTTTTCTTTGCCATAATAAAACAAAAAAGAGAGCTATCTCTAGCTCTCTAATTAATTAAGATTTTTTAACTCTTCTTTTCTTTTTACGAGTTGTTGAAACTTTCTTCTTAACTTTTCTAGTTGATTTTTCATCAACTTTTGGAGAAGAACCTTCCATGATCTCATCATAAGTCATACCAAAATATTTTTCTACTTTCTCAAGAGTCTGTTCATAAGTTGGTAATAATTTCTTAACTTCTTCTTCTAAGTTAATTACTGTTTTCTTGTACTTAGAAGGTACAGGGGTATTCTTACAAGGTAAAGCTGAATACTCAGTGTCTTTTTGACCGGTTCCAACTCTTTTTAATTTGATATCATAACCTGTACTTGGGTCGAATGGTTCTCCCCAATCATCTTCAAGGTATAAATCGATGATATCCTGTTGAAGACTGTTTGCAAGTAAAACAAATTTACCTTCTTTATCAGCATCAATCTTTTTACCTTTATCATCAGAATAACCGAATCCGTAAATCAAGCCTTTCTTTTTAGGTACTATTTTCTTTGCTAAATCTTTGTTGTCAGCATCATCTGAATCTTTTAAGAAGTCATAAACTTCTCTTACTGCACAGTCTAAACCAAATGTTGATGGTGACACGAAACCTCCCAAATCTTTACCAAGATAAAAATAATCAACATCAAATATAAAATCTGCATCTTCTGGTACAGGTAATATTCTGAATCTTAAAGTACCTTCTTTTAAGAAAATCATTCCACTACCCTTTCCAGAAGCTCTTTGTTCTAACTCAGCTTTACGCTTTTTCATTCTTTCTTTTAAACTAGCCATAAAAATTTAATTTTTATTTGATTAATATTATAATATAATAATTTAAAACTTAATTTGCAACTTTTTATACTAGACTTGCTTCCTAGTGTTCGCACTTAAGGTCTGTAATAAATAACTCCTTTGTTCAAAAGAATTTACTGCAGCATCTAAAATATCTACTTCTTCTGACAGTTTAATTACAGTATCATATAACTCAGTATATTCTTCATCATTATCAATGATAGCTAAAATATCTTCTTTAGTATAAGCTCTACCTGTTATTGGATTAGTCTCTTCTCTATACTCTTGCCATAACTCTGAATGTCTTTCAGATTTATCTTTCTTAGCTTGAGCTAACTTAGAAATTAACCGAGCTCTCAACATTAATAAAAACCCATAATGAGTTGGTTGATCCTTCAACTGTTCGTTAATGATATCTTCATTAACTCTTAGTTCTTGATGTAAATTAAAGTTAATCTTCTCTCCATTGTAATCAATAGAAATGTCCATAACTTTACTCTTACGTATTAACCTTTTTAATTTACCCATGATACATAGTCCTCATCTTTATTATAGCCTCTAAGATTACCCCATGATTTTCCAATCTCAACATCCATTTTCATCTGTATTAAATGTGATGGCCATTCGAATCCGAAGTATTCTTTAAGATTCTTAACTTCTCCAAAACTAAATAATTTAGGTACAGTTTCATGAACCTCATCAGCATTTATATAAAATAATAAACTATCATGAACTGTAGCTACTTCTTGTAATGATGTAGTTATCTCTCCTTTCAATATTGCTTCTCTAATCATTACTGATGTAAACAACGTCATATTAGAAGCAGTACCTTGAATAGGACTATTAATTGACTGTCTCTTAGCTCTACTTACTTCTCCACCATTATCTGACCAAACTTCTGGTAGTCTACGTTTAGTTCCAAATGGCATCCTTACAAATCCATTCTTTTCTAAGAAAGTTTCTTGAGATTTAATCCATTTAGAAACTTTAGGAAAGTCTTTATGAAAGTCTTCAATAAACTTAACAGCTTCTTCTGGAGTAACTGTAATACCCAGTTTCTTATCTCCTAAAGATTCTGATAATTTATTAGGACCCTGTCCATAAAGTATACCAAAGTTAATAGTCTTAGCTTGCTTTCTACGCATATTCCATTTGGGATATTCCTCATGATCTTCATCTTTATAAATCTTAAGAATCTCATCATAGTCCTCTTTATATTTCTTACATGCAGAAGCAAGGTGAAAATCCCTACCTTCTTTAAACCACTTAATCATCGTCTTTTCATTGGCTATTCCAGCTAGAACTCTTAATTCTGCAGCAGAGTAGTCCATGTGGATTAATACTTTACCCTTAGGACAAATAAACATGTTCTTAACTACAGAATTGGGTGAATCTGGGTCGTAATTCCTCGGTATTTGTTGCAAGTTAGGTTCACGGCTACTAAGCCTGTTTGTTACTGTCCCATGCAATAAAAATGAAGGATGTACAGAACTATTATCTGATAACTTATTCTTTATACCAAGTAAGAATGAAGTATATATCTTATTGTAATTACTGTACTCGGATAAAGTTTCTAGAAATGGTTCATCGTACCTTTTAAATAATTCTAATAGGGTATCTTTATCAGTAGAAGGAGCTCCTGTATCAGTTTCTTTGATAATATCAAATTTGAACCCCTTTTTTGATAAAAAGAATAATTCAGCCATTTGTTTACTAGAGTTAAGATTCAAAGGTTCAATAGCTTTTAACTCTTTCTTAGTTGAAAATTCTCCTGCACTATAACGAGTTAATTTATCATATCTATTCTCTATTCTCCTTTGGAATGATTTCCACTCTTTAGTTCCTACTTCAAATTCATCTTGGTCAGCTTTGATTTCATCAATCTCTTCTTCAAGCTCTTTTATCAGTTCTTTCTTAGCTTTTCTTATCCTATATTTATCGAACTTAGCTACTACTTTATGTTTTCTCATTTTAGAATCCAACTCATCAAGATGATCTTTGAATATCTTAATGTTCTTATCTAAAATTTTAGAGTCAATCTTCATACCAGTGAACTCGGCCTCTGATAAAACAAATGTAGCAGGTATGTATAAGTTACGGTATACATCATACAAACGTTGATCTTCCATTAACTTTCTTTCAAATAATAGAGCTAATCTCAATGTCATATCTGTATCAGTTCCACAGTATTTAGATAGAGGTTCTAAAGGTATCATATCCCAACCATGTTTTTTAACTAACAATTTGTTTTCATCATCATAGTTAGCATACTCTGGGATAAACCTTGCTGTTAATGGTTTTAATCCGTTTAGTGAATTCTCATCTAGAACATATTTCATTAACATACTATCTAAAATATACCCTTTAGGAATTGGTAAGCCATAAGATAATAACCACTTAATCTCATATTTTATATTATGAGCAATTTTAACAATTTTCTCATCTTGTAAAAGTTCATCAGAGATTAATTTCAATACGGCTTTATGAATAACTTTGAAAGGACTTTCATAATGTCCCAAAGGTACTACATATCTAGCTCCTGGTTGAAAGCTAATACCAATGATAGTTGCAAACCCAGTTGAGTCTGCAAAACTACCTTGGTCATCAGGAGTAGTAGTCTCAAAGTCAAAAGAGCAATAACCTGTTTGTTTACAATATTTTATTAATCTTTTAACTTCGGGTAACTTAGTACATATTTTAGTTTCATCGATTCTTAACATTCTCTAACTCTTTTATAGAAGTTTTTAAGATATTCCAGTCTTTCTTATAAGCATGTAAGCTAGTTATATCATGATATAGATACCCTGTTTGATAATAATTATCATCACCAAATTCTCTACCCTCATTTATTCTAGTTCTCATGTAAGCTTTAAATAACCAAGCTAAATAAATGTCATTACCAAAATGAGTTACTACATCAGCTGAACGTTGGGCATAGTTCAAATGAACTTTATTGTTTCTGATGAATACTTGATAGTATAATGAACATGGTACTCTCTTCTTACCACCAATATGATTTGGGTCTATATTGGGGTCCCATAAAGATATTACACATTGTCTAGAATCTGGATTTCTCCTTAATTCTTCAACTACCTGTTCAATTGATACTCTTAATCTTTCATTGTAGGTATAATCAAATTTACCCTCTTGATCTAAGAATTCTCTCCAAACATTTTCTCTTAACTTCCAAGCTTCACCGGGATTTGTAAAATCTTTAGCTACCCTTTCTTCAAATTCAGCATTAGCCCATCTTTTATTATTAGGGTTAGCTATAAATAAGTGTTCTGCAGCTCCTAATTTTAAAAGGCAATAACTGTATTTTGTAACCTCTTTAGTGATGAAGTCATCATTACCTTCAATGTTCTTATTTTGCATAGATTTGGGTTTTACTATATGACCCATCTCATATACATCTCTCATAGACTCTGATACTAACGCATAAGCGTTCTTATAAATTCTCATATTACTTCTTTTCTTTAGTTATTAAACCTAAGACATCCATTTGTCTCATTATTTTATACTTAATCCCTTTAATCTCAATGTCTATACCAGCGTAACGGTTAAATACTACTCGGTGACCTTTTTTAATATAAAGTTCTTCTGAATCTCCAACTCCTGCAACTTCTCCAATTAAAGATTCTTCCTTTGAAGTTTCTGGAATAAAAATTCCAGAGGAAGTTTTTTCTTCTGATTGTGGAATTTCAACTACCAATCTATCTTCATAAACAGAGAAATTTTCTCCTTCTTCTAAATTAATCTTGATTACTTTACTTTCCATCTCTTTAAAATTTAGTTAATAATTATTTATCTAAGTCCACTAGTTTAGATTTAGGTAAGTGGCAATCACCTATAAGCAAAGGATCTCTATTATGTGGATTTAATCCTTGTAATACCCAAGCATTTCTCTTATGCGAACCATAAGCTATCTTATCTGGATCAATTGATTTAAACTTCTTTACAGATTTCATAATCCTATCGTAGAGTACAGTTTTCTTAATTGGCTTCATGAATTTCCTTAAAGGTACTATAGAATCAAACATAGGAAAACTTAGACTACCTTGTAGATACATTTGAGTAGCGAATATTGATACTTTAAATCTTTGATTCTCTCCGTAAACAAATTTACCAATTCTATCTAATAAGGTTAAATCAAATATTAACCTCTTAGTCATTTCTGAAGATCTCATAGTAGCAGTTATCCTTGGTATATCTGAATAAGGCCTTCTTGAGAATACTAAAGTCATCAAACATGCTTTACCGTGACCATGTTTATTTGAGAATCTCATCATGATATTATAATTGGTAGCATTCTTTGATTCTCTGCTTAATACTTCTCCCTTAACTAAACTTAATTCATCAAAGTTAACATAATTTGAAACTAATGATGACCATTTATGTTTAGTATATGCAAAGTGTTTAAAGAAGTCAAATTCCTCATTTAAAACAGATATGTCAATATTCATATGAACATCAAAAACTTGTAGTGTATCACCATTTAAAAAAGCTTTACCATCTTCAATCCACTCTTGATGATTCTCTAAGAAATCTCTATGTATTTCGATGTAAGCTTTTTCTGATGTTGTATAATTTAATTCTACTGCCATATTAATATTTTGAAGCTATTCTAAATTGATTAACTTTATTTTTCTTATAATAAACTACATAAACATCTTTAGCTTCCATCCCAACAAAACTAAAGAATCCCAACATTTCTTTAAATGCGTGAATAGTATGTTTAATATAAACATGTTCATCGGTTAACATTTCAGATTGCTTCCAAGGTTTATTCTTTAATGAATTACGTGCTAATTGTAAATGGTAAGTTACTCTCCATAATAGGATTTCCATCCTATCTTTTACATGATTTGATAATGTTCTACCACCTCTTAATAGGTACCTATCAGTATCTGGGATATGAGAAATATCTAAAACCATAGTTGTTACATCATGATAATCCCTTATATTATCATAACAACAACTTAACATATACATATCTAGATTATCTGATAATGATTCAGGTTTAATACCAGTGTAAATCATTAACTCAATCATGAAGTGTAAAGCATCTCCCAACTCTTCATTGAAATTGTAAATGTGATTTAACCTCTCTTCTCCTGATAACATAATATGTGGTGAAGATTTACCCATAGCTTTTTCATAAGACTCCATTGCTTCTCCTAACTCTTCAACTACTCTTGCAGAAAAATCTTTTAATAAGATTTGACTTTCTTTTGTGTGTAAGTCAATTGGATAAGGAGGTAAGCTTTCAATCTTTGTGTAATGATTTAATAACTCTTTTTGTAATCTAAAAATCTCATTTAGATAATTCCCATCTTTTGGAAATTCAAGTTCTTTAATGTCTCTAGTGTCCATATTACTTCTTTATTTTATTAAAAATGATTTTTGAATCTGATTTAGAAATTTCATATTTCTCTATTGCTAACTTACGTATCTTAATTGGTTTTACCCCTTTAGCAATTTTTCTTTTCATAAATCTAACTACTCTCTTCTTCGTTGTTACATCGCATTCTAATTCATTCGAGGTAGTTAATTCATTATTTTCTGGATTGTAATCAAGGTATTCTTTCTCTTTACTCTTTCCATCTCTAAGTAAATGTTGATTCTGCCCGGTTTTAATTTGACAGAATTGAGCATCACCACAAACTTTACATTGCTTAGTAGTCATATCAAAATGCTTCCCAAAACAAGGATCATCATCACTACCAAACTTTGTAATGTCTATGGGTTTAGAAAAATCTATAGCTTCAGGATCAAACCTATCCTGAGCTATTCTCTCGATTTCTTTCTTTTTTCTAGCCATATTTTAATTTTTAAGTTAATATATTAATATAATAAATTATTTCTTATTTTGCAACTTTTTATACAGTGAGTACACTTTAAACTGTCTTTTCTTGTAATAGTTGATTCTGTGTTTGGAATGTCTTCTTAAATAATTACCTTCATCATAAAAATCATCTATGTAAACTATCTTCTTACTTTCATGTGTTCTTTGTGCTCTACCCGATATCTGAATAATATCTATTGATGAATCAGTCCCTGAAGCATTTTGTAGATACTTTATAAGAGGCATGTTTTGTCCGATTTTTATTATCAAAGAAGCAATAAGTATATCTATCTTACCTTCTTTAAAATCCTTAATAATATCTTTCCTACCTTTAGTTTTATGATGTACAGATTTAACAACTAAATCTGGGAATGCTTTCTTAGTTTTATTATACAAAAAGTCTACGTGTTCATGGAATTTACATACTATTAGTTGTGGGAGCTTACCCCTTTCTTTATAATACCTCATTCTATCAACTGATCTATTATTTCTTTCTTCAGAAATTGAAATAGCTTCTCTATATTCTTCAGGGTAAGAATTACCAAAAACTTTAGTGTTACCCTCAACTACCTTAATCATTAGCTTAGCTGAGTGACCTTTCTCTTGAAGTTCTTTTTCTGATATTTGATGTATGATTCCACCAAAGTATTCTTTTATAGCAGTATTCCTAATTTTATCTTTACTTTCAAATGGAGAACCAGATAGCCCTATTCTAACTGGAGCGTTGAAAGTTCTCTCTAAAACCTTTTTGAATGATTTACTACCAGCTTTATGACACTCATCAACTAAAACTGTTCTGATCATCGCTAAATCCCTTTCGAACAATTTTAAATTCCTTGCTATAGTCTGAACCATAGCTACAGTTAATTGCCCGAACTCAACAGTTTTCTTTGTCCCTTTTAAAAAACTAACATCTATATTGGGTAAGTATTCTGGTATCTCTTTCTTAAATTGTTCGAATAGATCTGAATTATCTAATAATATTAATCCTTTATCTGCATTAAAAGATAAGAATAATGACATCATGATTAATGTCTTACCTGCATTTACAGCATCATCTAATATCCCTCTATGAAAACTTAAATTACCTATTTTATTATTTATTACAGATATTACTGCTTTCTCTTGGTAATCCCTTAATTTTATATCCCCAAATGATAATACTGCTTCTTTAGATATTTCTTTGATGATTCTATTATCAATTATATTAACTCTAACTTTCATTTCTGAAGTTAAGAATTTATATACTTCTTCTAATAAACCAGTTTTAAAATATCCTCTATCTGTAACTAAATGTACTTTTCTATCCCAACCGGGTGGCATACTATTAGCAATAAAATAAGCATTGGGGTGTCTGAATGAGAATTTCTCATAAGCTTTATCCAAGATCCTTATGTCACCAATTAGTTTACATTTGTTATTATTGAACTCAATAGTTATTTCTTTACTCTTCTTCATTTTTATCAAAAATTTTATCCCAACTAACTCTTTTCTGAATAGTTTTCTTGGGTTTTATATTATTTTTATATAAATACTTAGTTAATCTATGTCTAGCTTTTTCTGATGATAACATTCCAGGTGATGGAAATTGATCTACTCCTTGTTCTGATATAAACGAGAATAAGGAGTCTACTAATATTTTAGCTTCTATTCCAAAATCTATACATATCTTAGCTGCTTCTAAATAATGTAATTTGTGGTATACATTATTTTTATCTTCCCACTGCATCCCCGTTATAGCTTCGAATTTATTTAGAAATATTTTCTCTATATCTAAAGCTAAAGATGAATCTTCAGAATTTTGTAATTTAATCTCAACATCATAAGAATCAACTACACTATCAAACTTACTAACTAAGTTATTCAACCAAAATTTCTTACCCTTGTTTAGTTCTATCACTTTATTTATATAAATCTGAAAACCCCTCTTCTTATCTAGTTGATACTCTTTACAGAATTCTAATGCTAGTTCTGTAGCTTTACGTATGATAGTAAATTGATTAGACTTCTTATCGATTTTATTTATCCGATTATTCTTGTATTTTGACTTCCTAATCATATGTAAAAGATTATTAAACATATCAACATCAGAAATATTAGATGTGGTAACCTTTTTTACCTCTTTAAGTATTTTATCAGAAGAAATGTAAGTATTTCTATTATTAAGATTACTATTTCTCTGTAATTTAATAATAATCATCTTAATTTCATTATATTGATCTAATGAATTACATAAAGGTTTTATCTCTCTAAATAACTCATTCATATAAACATGTATGCTAGGCTCTCTGTTCATATTTAATCTCTCTTAGTTTAGTTAAAATTTGATTATAATTTAAGTACCTGAATTTATGTGAAAGTCTTAATGTTCTAGTTCTCCCAATGTCATTAACATCTTGTTTCTCAGGCATATGAACTACTTTGATTTTTTTATACTTTACTAATTCTAAAGCTAATTCATAAGCTTGGATTAAAGCATCATCATCTAACAATATAACTATTTTCTCAACTGGAGAATTTATTATAGTTGATATTTGCCATTGAGATAGCTTCTTACCTCCAGTAGCTATTCCTTGATTACCTATTGTTTCAGCATTTAAAGCTCCTTCACATAAGAAAACGCGATCATATAAGTATAAAGCTGAGATATTATAAATAATCAATGATTTACCTATACCCATCGCGTCTGCATCTGGATTATTATATTTAGGGCCATTACCTAAGAATCTTCTTGTATGGTAATAATTTAAGTTACCTTGTCGATCTTTGATTGGGATTATTATGTAACCTTCATACTTACCTGCATTACAATATGACCAACCTTTATAAATTAATTTACTTAGATCGAACCCCCTTTTACATAAATAACTCCTAGCAGCTTTAGCTATTAGGTTATTACCAACATCTAATCTTAAGCAGTTATCTGGTAATAATACATCAACATCTTTTAATTTTTCTACTTTCTCTTCTCTATAAAGTCTTTCTCCGTAATCACTCTCACCTAAAAATCTGAATACTTCTTTGAAATCTTTTAATACCTCAACTTCTCTAATAAGTTCAAAGATGTTAGCATTATATTCACAAACGAAACAATGTGCTTGATCTCTACCAATATGAATACCAAACTTCTGTGATTTACCACAGATAGGACAATCAGATTTCATCCACCCATGTTTATAATCATGAGCTCCAAGTCGGCTTATTGCATAATTATATATTTTGGGTTTTAAGCTTTTCCTAATCATTATAAGTCCTCCTTGTAATCATTGGGTTTATTTATCTTTTTCTTTCTATTATATTTCTTTTCTTCTTCTGGAGCTTCAGTTGGATCACCAAAATGTTCATGATATCTTTCAATTTCTTCTTTAGTGAATTCAGTTGTACTTTGTATATCTGCATCTACTTTGAATAAAGCTCTTGCTTTAGGTTTACCATCACGTTGTACTACTAATTCTAGCCTTAATACTCCAGCTTCTTCCTCTTCTTCACTACGATTTAATCCCCAAATAGCATGAACATGTCTACCAATTTCATTACATTTAGCTAAATCATTCTCTCTATATCTAGTAGCTTCTCTAGCCCTAGCTTCATCTTTAATGTGGTGAGGAGAGTAAGTTATATCATAATTATTCTCTTTGGCTAAATTCGCAATATCTAGATAAGCATCAGCTATTCTGTTATGGTCATCCTGCCTATTTGTTGTGGAGTTCATCAAACCTATATAATCAACTATTAATATATCAAATGTTATTCCAAACTCTTCTTTGATCATATTAATTTCTTGTTGCATATCTCTAGTAGTACAGAATGCTGGTAGCCTTTTAATATAAACTTCAGACCCTAAACGTTTGTATTTTCTTAATACTTTACGTACATCTTTATCTGAATCACCCGACATAATATCAGCTTTAGTTTTCTTAGATAATGATTGTTCTATCCTAGTAGCTAAACTATGTTCTCCATTCTCAAGGTCAAATAATAAGATTTTCTTTTTCTGTTTCATATAACCTTTAACGACTTGAACCATAAACCCAGTTTTGAATTTCTTTGGTTTATCAAGAATAACTACCGTACTCCCTCGTTCATAACCATTTGCATTAGTTGCCCAGTTAAGTTGTCTGAAAGGTGTTTGAACTATATCTGAATTACTTTGTCTATCAAGTTGTCTCTGTTCAATATCTTTAATAAGGAAAGTACCTCTTTTGTTATTAATATCAACTTTTGGAGATACAGCTTTCTGTACTCTCATTACAAATTCTTGATATAGGTTGGGGTCTGTGATATCTGAGTTCTCTAGAACATCTGATAGTTCATTGAATTGAGCGAATTGTTCTACCTTCTTGATAATTTGTTCTCCATCTGGGACTTCAACCCCGAACATAGCTTTGCTCTCGGTAATAATTTCTTTACGATCTGTAGGAGTTAGTGATTTAGCATAATCCCTATGATTAAATAATTCTCTTAATTCTTCTAAGAAAATTGCTCTAGAAGGTATCTTCTTATTCTTTTTAAAATATTTTGTTATACATTTAGTAATTACAGCATGATTGATAGAAGTAAAGTATGAATCTTGAATCAGATTAATGATTTTGTATCCCCTCCTATCGTTTACCATAAATTTAAGTATTTCATACTGAAATTCAATATCAAAGATGAATTTACTACCCATTTACTATATTTTTAGTTTATTATTAATTGTAATTATAAATTATTATACTCTTGTGTCGGTTAATCAGTTGATTACCAAATAATTAATATTAATAATATAATAAATTAAAACCAATTTTGCAACTTTTTATTCACACAAGAAAGCCGGGAATTTCACCCGGCTAACTATGGCTTATGAAACGAAAGCAACCCTATTCTAAGGGAATTCTTATATTTAAGTATAATTGTATAGTACCATGATTTTGGAAGCTTGAAGGTACAGTTGGAGTTAAACCTATACTAACATTACCTCCAGAGTTTACTGTTATCTCAATTTGAGAGTATTCTGTAAGCCCAGAATAGAAATAATGACAAGTTCTTACTGTAAGCCTAGAAGGTACATAATTTGTGGGTAAATTAAAAATATTAGCTAATGTAACGTTATCTGAATCTACATAAATAATACCATCTATTAATAAATCACCATCTCTTTTACCGAATCTAACTTTTGCTCCTGACGTTGGTTGACTATAATATTGATTAAAATCATAAGTTTCACCAGTACCATAATCTGGAATATCTATATAAGAAGGTAGTAATGGTTTACTAGAAGAAATTATATTCCATTGCCAAGTTGGATTCTGTCCCCAATGTAATTCTAAAAATGTTCCAGGCTTAGCAATCATATTTTCTCCGGTAGGTGTTTTGAAATAACCTCCATTAGATTTATCTATTAATGTAATATCCTGTGAACCTGCAATATATAAAATTAATCTTTCTCCCCAATCAACTGAACCACCTAAGGTTAATGTTGATAATTCATAATAAGTAGCTGTCCCTTGTACTGCAATTACTACACCTTCACCAGATGCTCCAGTAACAGTCTTTGTAGCATCTAAAGTATATGTAGTTCCAATAGTATTTAATATCCTAGATTCATCCCATGCAATCATTTCTGCATAATTAGCAACTATATCATCTTCATTATCTGAAGATCTTTTATTAATTACATCTTCTTCTATAATCCAATAAATACCTGTTGAGTCATCTTCAAATCTAGTTAATATCCTATTTAAAGTACAAGATTGATTAGGCTGTAACTCAAATCCCAAGTTACCATCCTTAGTTATAATTGATTTTTTCGATACAGCTCCAGTTGTAGTACTAAAATCAGCATAACCAAGTTTTATTACATTACCCGTACTATTAACTAAAGTCAACTTTATTGATTCATCATTACTTTGATTAGCGAAGGATTTAACTGAATCAAAGAATATATCGGTGATCTCATCATTACCAGTATCAAAGGTATCTATAATATTAACTATATTAGAGAATTCATCACCAGAGAATTCTAATACGGGTCTATTAGAAATATCTGTATCTGTTGCAGTTCCAGATATTGGAGTAACTTCTATAGTACTCTGAGAATTTAAAATTCCATCAAAATAATTAGCTAACCCTCTACCGGGAGTATAACCCTGTTCTTTTCTTAATAAGACATTATTAAATTTATTATAATTACCACCCAATGAAGCTGGGGCGGCAGGAATCCATTTAACATAATCTGGGTCATTGTTAATTGTAGCATTTGACCTTACCCAAACGTAACCTATCACTGTCTCATACTTTTCTAAATCAGTTGGAGCACTTATAGGAGATGCTGAATTAGAGTTACTAGAAATTCTAAATGTTGGGTAATTATTTCCACCTTCCACTTCTTCATATTGAAGAGTCATTATTATAGTGTAGAAATAGTCAAATGTAGCATTATTACCAGGTATACTTTCTATTTCTTGAGTTTGATCTGTTTGAAATATTTGTCCTTGTGGGCTAACTATCAAACCTACTCTAGTAGTTGCAGCTGAAGCTTTATCAACCCAATATGCAGAATTAGTACTATGAGATAGTGTTAAAGTAAATGTTGACCCATCAATTGCAAAAGCTCCAGAATCGAATCCACAATATCTACCGTGGGGTATTAATCCCTGATTAATAGAAGCCTTATCAAAAGATAATACTGGCTCTCTATATTTGTAATAAGTATTCTTTTGTGACATAATTTATATAATTTATTGTTTTTAGTTAAAAGTTACTGTTTCTAAATATAAGTTAACTGGTTGGACATATTCTAATAAAGTTCTAATTTGAGTTAATGTTAAGTTATCAGGAGGGATCCAGACTCTAGAGTTATTTGTTATTTCTATGGAGTAATTCAAACATCTTTGACAACCATCATCATGAATTACTGGTTCATTAGTATTAGTTATAGAATAATCATCAGCAACTTGAGCAGCCTTTAATGTTTCAGATAAACCATCTAATATTACTACTAATGATGATGTATTTGACTTACCATCTCCTATAGGATCACTAGTAATTCCAGTAGTAACTCCAAAAGCTCCCCAAGAGATGAAAGGTATGCTGGGTTCCTTAGCTTCATAATATTTAGAAGTACCATCTCCATTATCTGTAATATAATAAATGTAACCTCCGGCAGGACCCTCATCTTGTAATGAGTAATCTCCAGTAGTTCCTTGAAAATCTCTAGACACTAAGACATTATAAGCTGAAGTCTTATTAGCACCACCCGAACTACCATCAGAAAAATCAATATATTTAGCAAAGTTAGCTATTTGTTCTGTACTACTCCAATAGATAACTCCATCAAAACCTCCAATACTGTTTACTTTTAATTCATTATAGATTGCTTCTAATTCATCAAATGAAGGTAAGTACCAATCATCATAAGTAATATCAGAACCATCTTCATCATGTATTACATCAGTTTGATCTCCATAAGCTAATAGTGTATCATGATTAATGGCAGGTTCAAAGTTTACATCTAATGAATCTAAATCATAACCATATAAAAATAATATTCTTCTTATTGATTCTTTTGTACCTTTCAACCTCCAGATATCTGATAAATTATTTAATACTCTACGGTACATTACTTCGGGCATCTCAAAAGATGGTGGAGAACTTAAATCTGTAGCTAAATTTGGTATTAGTTGAGATTTCATATTATTAGTCCCATCACCATAAGCTATCTTCTGATTTAATGCGTTTAATAATTCTACTTCAGTAGTTTCTTCTAAGTCTTCCATGGGAATTTCAGTATACCTTTCGAACATACCCTTCCCATCCGAATCTTTATTTGTATCATATTTTCTAAAATATGAAGGTATTAAGTTCCTGAAAATTTCTTTAAAGTCCATTATAAATTAGTTGTTATGTTCAACGTAATATCATCACTTAATGCAATTGGAATAGATAAATCTGATATTTCATAATCAGTAAAATATTTACCAGTAGTAAAAGTCCAAGATTTATTTACATCTCCAGAATCTATTGCTGTTTCTATTTTTATTTTAAAAATATCAACTCCTGATACTGAAATAACCTGGAATGATGAGCCAACTGTTATTGAACTACCAGTTAAAATACCATTTCTATATAAAGAGAATTGAGTTGTTGAAGTTGCGTATAA
The DNA here is from genome assembly GCA_964572065.1 of uncultured Candidatus Saccharibacteria bacterium. Taxonomy (GTDB): domain Bacteria; phylum Patescibacteriota; class Dojkabacteria; order JAHIVN01; family JAHIVN01; genus CAZNER01. Next base: position 2,281 of record CAZNER010000019.1, on the reverse strand, counting down.
CCTCCATTCAGTTTCAGTTGTAGAACCAGCTAATAATTCAATGTCATAATCTAAAGCAGCATTATCAGCTGAAGGTCTTATATAAGGCCTTACATAGAATTCAGTTAATGTCAAATAATCTACTTCATCTAAATTATCTATTAAAGCATAAATGTCTGATAAGTGTAAGAATTGGTTTATCTTACTTTCTCTCCAATAATAAGCATTTTCTAAAGCATTATTAATAGCATCTTCTATAGATGATTCAGAATAACCAAACCTTCCAGTAACATCAGCACTTAACCTAATTCTTGATTCTCCTGCAGGTAATACGTTTATTACTGAATTAATTACTGCTCTGTCTTCAACGTAAGTTTTAGTAGAAGCTAGTAAAGATGATTGAGCTTCTCCACCATTATAAGGTATTATGTAGATATTAATTAAAGCTCCACAAGAACCTTGTTTAGCAATTGCTGTATAAACTAAATCATTTAATGTTGCAATTGCTGCAAAATCACCTAGAGTAACCGCTCGATCAACTGAGCTAATCCATAAAGGTAACCTCTTTTGTAATAATTCGAAATTCTCTATACCTATACCAGATTGAGCAGGAAATGGGTTTGAGCATTCAACAGTGTAATTAGTGACTGGTGAAGTAATATCGGGAGCTGAAGTTAATGTTTCAGCGGAAGCTACTGCTGCAGAGCCTAGTGTTGTAAATCTTGATATCTCTAATGTATCTCCTGTTGTTAGCTTCTTGCCATTAATATTATCTCCAAATATTACTATAGCTTCACCAGAACTATTTATGCCAGTAGTAAAATGAGTATCTGTTGATTTGGAATAAGATAAATTATCTACGAAAGTCCACAGAGTAGAGTTAACTTTTATAATTACTGTTTTATCTTCAGTATCATTATTAATTATAAATTCTTCATTAGATAAACCTTGAGCTGTTCCCAACGAAGTAAAAGCTTCTTCAGTATGTTGAATTGCTTTAACCCAAATCCTAGAATCACCTTCTACCATTGTATAATCGCCATCAACTAAATAAGTATAACCATCAGTTGAAACTATTGAAGTCCCATTTGGTATAGAAATTGTTTGACCTGTAGTTAAATTAGTCTCAACTCCAGAATCATTATAATGAATGAATAATACTTCTGCTTTTGCTGAGATGCAATGTTTTGGTCTGTAATTCCATTGCCTTGCAAGTTTTAATAGAGATTCGTATTTTAAAGCAGATGTAATGAATGATTCTCTAGCTATCATATCTATATAGTAATTGAATTGTTCAGTGATAGCTGCCCAGATATGTAATAGTACAACCATAGGATTACTCTCTGAAAAATCAGTGATAATCCCTTGCCATCTTACTTGGAGTTTATTAATAAGTGTTTGTTTTACTTGGTTATAATTTCTCTCTATATAACCTATCCAATTGTTATTTGCCATAGTTAGTAAGTTATTTCATGAATAATATCTTGATTAGATTTTGTAATTTTATTATAATAATAAATTCGGAATTGTAATTTACCAAAAGACACATTCTCTATCTTAGTCTTATAAACTAATATCCTTTTCTCCCATCTGTTCAATGATAATTTAGTATAATGTTCTAAGTATATTGGTAGATCTTTTACTATTGGTTCTTCAATCGTTGAGTTTATATTACTACCGAATGAATCTTGGAATGGTTTAGTATTAATTACCCACTCAAGTATGATTCTAATAGAAGAATCTATTAATTCCTGTCCTTCTGTTATTTTTATATTACCAGATTCAGTTTGAAGTGGGAATACTATTCCCTTACCTATAATTGGCTGAAAATTTGGGTTTCTCATTATTGTTTTATTTGAGGGTTTTCAATTTGTTGTTTTGTTGTGGTTGGTAAAGTCATTGGTACTGGTTGACCTAATGTCCCTTGTGATGGGATCATTGTTGGTATAGCAGGAGCTAATACTAAATGAGTATGGATATTATATAAATTCTCTAAAGCATTCATCCTTCCAACTAATTTATTTATGTCAACCATACTATCTTTAGTACCATTGTTGAAAATTATTTTACCATCAGATTTAACGTTTATATCTTTTTTAGTAGTTACATTAGCTTCTCCTTCTAAGTTTATGTTTAATGTAGCTTCACTATTAATACTTATTCCTTCTTCATTTATATCAAATTTATTTTCTTTAAATGTCAAATTTACGTTCTCTTCATCAATAGTTATCTTTGCACCTTCTTTAACTTGAGGATTAGTTGGGTCTTCAACGTCCATATATCTATGTTGAATAGTTAATAT
>CAZNER010000018.1:0-33429 GCA_964572065.1 uncultured Candidatus Saccharibacteria bacterium | reverse complement strand
CTAGTCCTATAAAAAATATTTCACGAAATATGAAATCTCCAGTAGCTGCTAAGACATCTCCTATTTTTACTGTATTAGTTGCTTCTATAGAATAGTCAATTTTATTCTTAGCTGTAAGAATAACAGTATTGATAACTTTTTCTCCACTTGGACAGTTAGGATTAATTTGTCCTGAATAAATAAAGGTATGTTCACTCCCAAGGGAATTGATTGAATTTGTAGGAGAAAAGCTCCCATCTAGAATATAATTTAGACCATTGTTGTTCCAAACAATTGAGTTGTTTATAATTGAACCATTATCGCTAATAGAATCTTCAAATACATTAAAGTATTTATCTGGCAAATTGTCAGTAATTGTCACATTATAGGCATTCCCTGTACCTTTATTTGCAACATATATAGAATAGTTTATTTCAGTTCCGGGAGTTACTTGGTTCCATCCGCTTGATTTAGAGATTGAAAGGTTAGGGGCATGAACTAAGGTCATGACGATATTTGAACTATCTGTTAATTCTGATCCAAGATCTAATACATTGGCTGAATTTATAAGTTTTGAAAGATCAGGTGCATTATTTTTAACTTCAACCATGAAGTTAAGCTGTACATTATTATCACAGGGATCTACTCCTAAATCCCAAGTAATTGATTCACTATCAAAATAGCCACTATTGGATACGCTGACCAAATCTGCATACTTAAGTATTTCAGATATATTATCATTAACAATAATTTGAGTGTCTTCATATTGAAGATCATAGGCAATATCTATAAGAGTTTGTTCTAAATCTTCTAAATCAGCTATCAAATATAAATCATCAGGTCCACTTGCTATTGATTCTAGAAGCAATTCATCTACATTGTCACCAATACCTACTGAAATTATTCGAATACCATCATTATTTTTTATGCTTTCTGCAATTGGTTCAGGATTAGGACCTACAGTAACTAAACCATCCGTCATAAGTAGTATTACTTTTTGTACAGATGTCCTTCCATTTGTTACAAGTTCATCACGTGATAGAGTTAAACTATCTCCAATGTTTGTACTGCCTTCTGCTACAATACTGTTTATTGTGTTAATTATTTGCTGGAAATTGTTTGTAAGAGGTTCATCTAATGCTGCTATTGTGCTGTATGAAACTAGCGATACTAAGTCATTTGCTTCATCCATCTCATTTATAAATGCTATGCTTGCCTGTTTAGATGTAGTTAAATTTTCTCCTGCCATGCTGCCTGATTTATCAAAAGCGATTGCAATATCAAGAGGATTATTGCAGTACCCATTGGTAGCAATGTTTAGGGTATAAGTTACAAGCTGTGCATCAATAGCTGGATCATCTCTTTGGACATGTTCTTTATCAACGAATTTTTCAATTGTTAACTCTTGTTGTTCTTGGGCATATAGGGGATTAGTTATATATATAGAAATGATATTTGTTAGGAGACAAAAAGATAGAGTTAATAAAGGGATTTTTGTTAGTATATGTCTGTTTTTTAACATTAATTTTATTTTGAGGCAGAATAATGTGGGCTTTTTAGAAAAATATTTTTGGGGAGTAGTTTAATAATTATTTAATACCATAATCTACCTTATTTGTCAATGATTAGTAATATTGGTAAAGATTATTTAATTCAGAAATTAAAATGTCTTAACTATATATTCTCTTATTACTATACTTGTAGATTAATTATAAATATGATATATGATTACTATATCTTTAAAATAGTTTTTATTAATAGTTATGAGCTATAGTAGAAGGAAAAAAGAGAAAGTAATTGGAATCTTAACTGGAGGTGGTGACTGTTGTGGTATAAATGCTGTAATTTACTCTATAGTAAAAGCAGGTAGTGAATTAGGATATAAGTTTATTGGTATAAGGAATGGATTTGATGGCTTCTTAGGATCTTTGGATTACATTAATCTAGATAGAGAAGAAGTTCATTGGATTAGTCATTTGGGTGGTACTATTTTGGGTACTGTTAATAAAGGTGCTTTTACTGCAAAAGTAGGATTAGGAGAAAAAAGGGATATCCCAAAAAAACTTCTTATGAAGGTAAAGAAAGGGCTTGATAAACTCAATGTGTATGCATTAATTGTGATTGGAGGTGATGGCACCTTAAGTATAGCTATGCAGTTATCAGAATTAGGAGTAAATATAGTCGGAGTACCTAAGACAATAGATAATGATATAAACCTTACTGACAGGACATTTGGTTTCAGTACATCTGTCAATGTTATTACTGACTATATAGATAATATTCACTCAACTGCTTCAAGTCATAATAGAGTGTTCTTCATTGAAACTATGGGAAGACACAGCGGCTGGCTTGCTTTATATGGAGGATTATCCGGTGGAGCAAAGATTATATTACTTCCTGAAATACCATTTCAATATGAAAAGATTATTGAATTTTTAAGATATAGAAAGAAAACTAATCATAAATCAACTATAGCTTGTGTAGCTGAAGGTGCTGCTCCTGTTAAAGGAAAGAAAAAGTTAGTAAATAAATCAGCCAGCAAAGAGTCTAAAATTGGAGGTATGTCGAAGGAGATTGTTAAAACGATAAATGAATTAGCTCCTAATGAATTTGAGTTGCGTGGTTTGGTTGTTGGGCATTTACAGAGGGGAGGAAGACCATATGCTATGGACAGGATATTATCTTTTAGGTATGGTGTACGAGCTATAGAAGCTGTAAAGAGGAGAGAATTTAATAGAGTTATTTGTATTCAGAATGATAAAATAATGACAGTAAAGATAAAGGATGCTGTTAAGAAGGTGAAAAAAGTGCCAATAAATAATGAAATGATAAAGACTGCAAGAAGTATAGGTATTTGTTTTGGGGATTAGATTTCTATATCATAAATTATATGTTTTTGCCCCGTAAGAAAGATTTATCTGTTTTTAATTGCTAATCGTATGTTAGAAACTGTGCAAGTTGTAGAAACAGAGGAAAGAGTTCAGCCAGGTTTTACATGTTTTAGAACTTCTCAAGGTGTGTTTCTTTATTCAGAAAGAGATGCATCTATATATGATTGTTTGGGTAATTCTTTAGTAATAGTAGAAGTTGAAAAAATGAGATATTTATTAAGTGGTAATGTTGCAGCTCAAATATCTGATTTAAGAGAAATTTTAATTGCAAATGGTATTATATCTCAAGAAACAGGAATTGATTCTTGGCAAGATGAGATACAAGTGTTAGGTGAAACAATAAGATATATTGATCAACAAAGACCTTGGTTAAGTAATTTGTTTTTTACAAGACTTGATGATAGATATATTGTTGGAGTATTTAATCCTGAAGGTGAATTCCTCAGGCTTGTTGAAATTTCTGAGGAACAATTTGATTTATTCTATGCTAATCCGTTAGATAAAGTTATATTTAGTAATCACTCTGATAAAGAAATTGATTTGCCTGATTTATCTAATCTATCAGGTTCAGCATTAGAGTCAGTAAATCTAGCTAAGGTAGAAGCTTGGGAATATCCTTTACTGACAGTTGAAGGTGAAGCTGTTTTAGTGATCCGTATGGTGGCAGGAGATGAGGATGCTATGTATAGGTTACTTAGGTCGAATATGAGATTAGTTTGGAAATATGCAAAGTATGAATATGAAAGATTTTCAAGAAAAGTGAGTTTAATAGAATTGGTACAGCAGGGATATATAGGTTTACACGAAGGGATTAAAGATTTTAATATTACACGTTGTGGTACAACAACATCTTTAGGAAAATTGTCTACCTCTTTAACCTATAAGATTCGTAGAAAGATTAATCGTTTTGTTATTTATTATGTTAATGATCCAAAAGTACCGGAGCATGAATTTAGATTTACTGCACTGGTTCATAGAACAAAAGAAAGATTTTTAAGATTAGGATTACCTTGTGGAGCTAGAGATATGGCGATAGAAATATATGATACAGGAGGATATGGGAGTTATAAAACAGTATTAGCTAGAGTTAAGGCTGTTTTAACAAGGAGAGATCCAAAATCATTAGAAGAACCAATTGGAGATGATGGAGATGCTGAATTTAGGGATTTAGTTCCAAGTGATGAAGAGGGTCCGGAATGCCAAGTGGAGGATATGATGCTGGTAGAAGCTATACGTAGTGCTATAGAAAGTTTAAATTTGACAGATAGAGATAGATTTATATTAGAAAGCTGGTTTGGCGTAAATGGTCGAGGAAGACTTACCTTAGAAGAAATAGGTGGAAAGACAGGTTTAGGTAGGGAAAGGGTGAGGCAGATTGCACATGGTATTTTATCAAGATTAAGACATCCAACACATGCAAGAGAACTAAGACATTATTTAGAAGGAATAAATTAGTATATATTAGATAAAGCTTATAGTCTTTCATATAATTAATGAATATGTTAGTAGTACTTTTATGAGTCCAGAGTCTCAAATAGATCAACAAATACAACAGATGTATGCAGAATATTCTGCAAGTACACCTTTAGAACCTATAAGTTATGAGATATATGCACCTTTTGCCAGAGCAGTTTTGATACCTTTAGTTGGTATAGAAAGTGGTTTAAGGGAAAGATTCAGTAGCTGCTCACCTAGTGATTTGAGAAGCTTAAGAACTGAATACGAGAGACAGGTTACAGATCTATGTAGGCAATATTTTGAATCAAGTGGTATAGATATTGATGATTTAGAATTGTGTATGAGGTGTTTAAGCCCATTACCGGAATGGTTGTATCCTGTTGATATGACATACTATCATTTATTTCTTTCAATTTCAGGTTATTGTTATCCGATAATGAGAGAAGAAGAGTATAAATATAATATACGAAGTGTTTATTATGTTCAATTACTATTTGGGAAATTATTACGTGGGATATTTTGTAATTTAGATGAAGTTAAGATTAGTAATCTTGTTCAAAGATTTGGATTTGTAATTACAGGTGAATTCAGAATAGGAAGAGAAGAAAGTGAATTAGCTTCTGTGACTATTTGATTATGTAATCTTTGTTGAATCTTATAGCTATTTTGTGATAAGATATGACCTGCCTAAATTACCTGTGTATTTTTAATTTAGTAGAGTTTAAATATAATGGAAGAAAATTTAGTAAGAGCTCCTAATAATACTGATCAAGAAACATTAGTTGATAGGTATTTTGAAATTGTAAAAAGAACGTTAAAAGAGATAGCATATGATATGGGACTCGATTCTCAAGATATACAAAATCTTTATTTATTTAGAGGTGCAACAGGTTATGAGACTACGGTAAGTTCTATTGAAGACAGAATAGAAGAAAGATTTGGAAGTTGGGGATTATATATAGTTCATTATTATCTTTATATAATTGAGAGAGATTTTGATTCTCCTCTTAGAGATGATTAGTTATATAGCATTCTAGATTACTCCTTCGGAACGTAGGAATCTTTCTACATTATCTAATTCATTGTTTCTTCTTAGTTTATGAATAACTTCTCCTGTGATATGTCCTAGAATTAAACCCAAAGCAGGATATATAAATGTTTTAAATGATAAGAATTCATTCCTTGAAAGTAAACATCCTGCGGTTATAAGTAAAGTTTCAAATAAAATATGTACTCCATAATTTTCAGGAGATCTAGTTCTTACATGTTTTTCAAGTCTAGAAATCAGATGCACAGCTTCAGTACTTGCTCTATTCTTTATTTTTCCTACTAGATTATTTGATAAAGTTGTTTCCATTGAATTAGTCTATAATTAATTTATTATATCAAAATATCCTATAATAGATCAAATCATTTGATTTCTTTGTTGTTTATACAAATTTTTGACTACAGCATTTATTTAAAACTACTTTTCTTCTTACTTGTTTTGAAATACTTTTCTCTTCTCAACGCATCTTTTTTAGAAAGGTGAGCTTCGTAGTAGATAAGTTTAAATGGGCGTCTTGATTTTGTACTGATATTTCTACCTTTATTATGTTGTTTCAAACGCCTGTTTAAGTCGGTAGTGAAACCAATGTAAAACTTCTTATCTTTCTTACTAAGTAATACATAGGTATAAAAAAACATAATTTGAATTTTGACTTGTTTAATTATCTATATTCCGGATTCTGGGTAAGAGATTTGTGGGGAAAGTTGTATTCACTGAACCACGTTGGGTTCAGTAGTGTTTTATTTATATTTTGTCCTGAAGTACGTTGAGTTCAGGACCCGCACTAAACCCTACGTGGTTTAGTGCGGGACGTACGGGACTCCCATGCTTCGTTTCACTCCGCAGGACTAATTCGACTTGCGAAAATTTCTACATTACATTTGAAATTTTCGAGTCTCATTAAGCGAACCCGTTCCGGGTTCTCGTATATATTCATATCAAATAAAATAGGCACCTAAAGGTGCCGATTTTATTTAAAACGGGACGTACGGGACTCGAACCCGTGACCTTCCGCGTGACAGGCGGACGTTCTAGCCAGCTGAACTAACGTCCCAAATAATCAAAACTTATTTTTAATTAGACCTTAGTATATCAAAAAAAACAATTTTATGTCTATTTTTTTAAGTACTGAGAGTTGGAGTTCTCAAGGTGAAACTTCCGCCACGGGCAAATTAGTTTGACCTAGTCCCGCTTTGCGGGAAAATCCACTCTAGGAGTTCTCTTTTTAATTATTAATTTATTTAAATGCTGAGAGTGGGAGTTGAACCCACATGCTCATAATTGAGCACAGCCTCCTCAAGGCTGCGTGTCTACCAATTCCACCACCTCAGCATGATGTATTAAAAAGAGCAAAAGAAATCATATCTATAATATTATACCAAAGTCAAACAAAACAGAGTAGAGTAATATAGATTAAAGATATAAATTGATACTTGTCTTAAATTTTGTTACTATAAAAACAAGATTAACAATTATTTATTATAAAAACTGCCTTGGCTTTATCAAATAGCATTGTAAAGGAAATACTACTAAGGAATAAGAAGTTAGATCAAAAAAAATTAAAAGATCTTCTTGTAAAAGCAAAGAGAGCTGATAGACCCTTAAGCGAAATTGTTGTTAAGGAAGGAGCTATAACAGAAGATGAGATTGCTCAATTGATAGCGGGTGAGTTAGGTGTATCTGCTGTGGATTTAGCTAAAATTAAACCTCAAAAAGAAGCACTGGGGATTATTACAAAACAGACTGCATTAGAGAGAGAAACTATTCCATTTAAAAAAGAGAGAGATAGGCTTCATGTTGCTATGACGAATCCTATCGATCTTGAAGCTGTTGATTTTATATCAAAAAGAACTGGTCTGGATGTAGTACCTTACTACACAAACTTATCTTCTTTTGAGCAGGGAATATTGTTTTATAAAAAGGATATTCAGCAGGTATTAAAAGACATGATAAAGGAGCATGCGAGTAAGTCAGTTAAAGGAAAGGCTAAGAAAATACAAGAAGCGGCTCAGGAATTACCGGTAATTAAGTTGTTTGATTCAATAGTTGAATATGCTGTTGTTGAAAAAGCTAGTGATATACATATCGAACCACTAGATAAAGAGGTTTTAGTTAGGTATCGTATAGATGGGATTCTCCATGATAAGGTAAGTTTACCCACTGAGATTTTACCTGTATTAGTAGCTAGAGTAAAAATTATGAGCAATTTAAAAATAGATGAGCATAGATTGCCCCAGGATGGTAGGATAAAGATTAAGATTAATAATAAAGATATATCTTTGAGAATATCTATAATACCTACATTTTTTGGTGAAAAGATAGTAGCTAGAGTATTAGAAGAAACTGGCGGTGGATTTACATTGGAAAAATTGGGCTTTACCGGAGGAAATCTGGAAAAAGTTGAAAGAGCAATAGGTAGACCTCATGGTATGATTTTAGCATCAGGACCGACAGGAAGTGGTAAAACGACTTCTCTTTATACGATTTTAACTAAATTAAATAGTCCTGAGGTGAATATCTGTACTGTTGAAGATCCTATTGAGTATGCTATCCCAAGAGTTAATCAGATGCAGGTGAATAGTAAAATTGGTTTGAAATTTTCAATTGGACTTAGGGCTTTATTAAGACAGGATCCGGATATCATTATGGTAGGTGAGATTAGAGATGAAGAAACAGCTAATATGGCTATAAATGCAGCTCTTACTGGACACCTTGTATTATCAACAATTCATACTAATGATGCTGCTGGGTCTATACCTCGTCTTGCAGATATGGGAATTGAGGAATTCTTAATAGCTTCATCTGTGAATCTAATAATTGCCCAAAGACTGGTAAGAAGAATATGTGGACATTGTAAAGTGGAGGAGAGATTATCAAGTGAGCAAAATGATGCTTTATCAAGAGAGCTTGTAAAGATTGGCTTGGATGAAGAACAAATAAATCAATTAATAGGGGATGGTAAATTCTATAAAGGTAAGGGATGTGATAAGTGTGGTAAATCTGGCTTGAAAGGTAGGGTTGGAATTTATGAAATATTAGAAGTAACGCCAGAAATTATTGATCTTATAGCAAGTAATGCTACGGCAGATGAAATACAAACGAAAGCTATAGAACAGGGTATGGATTTAATGATAGTAGACGGGCTTAAAAAGGCTAAAGAAGGGATTACTACCATAAATGAAATATTACGTGTAACTAGAGAGTAAAAATTTTAATTTAATTCCAATAAAGACTCAAATGCAGACTTTTGTTTATAAAGCATTAAAAAAGGAAAAGCTATTATCCGGAGAAATGGAAGGTAAAGATCAGGATGAAGTTGCAAGTAAGCTTAGAGAAAAAGGTTTAGATATATTAAGTATAAAAGGCAAGTTAGAGCGAGTTGATATTAAGAAAGAAGTTAAAAAATTTACGCTTTTTAGTAAGGGTAAGAAAGTTAAGAAAGGAGATAGGGTTTTTCTATATAAAAATTTTGCAACAATGATTAAGGCAGGTCTTCCTCTCCCGGAAATAATAGATTTGTTAAGAGAAAGTATAAAAAATCCCAAATTAATAGAAATTCTAGGACGGTTAAAATATGATATAGAAGCAGGTAAATATATTTCAGACAGTCTTTCTAAGTATCCAGATGTATTTAATACAAGTGAGATTGCTATGATTAAAGCAGGGGAAGTGGGAGGCAGTTTATCGCAAAGTTTTCTTGGACTTTATCAGGATGCTGAAGCTGAATATAAGTTGCAAAAAGATATAAAAGGAGCTATGACTTATCCTGTTATTATTCTTTCGATTTTATTAATGGTGGTTCTCTTGATGCTTCTGTATGTTCTTCCCCAGCTGACTGGATTTTTTAACCAAGCTAATATCGAAGTGCCGAAAATGACCAGAATTATAATGAAAGCAAGTGATTTCTTTAAAAAATATTTTATTTATTTATTTGCATTGTTTATAAGTTTGGTGGTTTCTTTGTATATAGGAATTAAAAAATTCAAAAAGATGAAAGATTTTTTTGATAATATCATGATCAAATTTCCTTGGGTTGGAAAACAATTTAAATATTTTTATATATATAAAATAGCAAGGATGCTTGGTCTTCTAAATAAAAGTGGTGTACCCATCTTGCAGTCTTTGGAAATTGTAGAAAAATCAGTTACGCATACCAGATATTCAAATTCTATAAAGAAGATAAGAAAGGATGTTAAAACTGGGGGTAAATTATCTAAATCTGTAGATAATTTTAAAGATTTATATCCGCCTTTCGTTTCAAGGATGTTGAAAGTCGGTGATAGAACAGGTAATACTTCTGATGCTCTTGCTAATGTTTCGGATTATTATAAGGAGGAGCTGCAGGAAGCATTAGGTAATATATCTACCTTGATTGAGCCGATATTGATGGTTTTTCTTGGTGCCGGAGTAGCATTTATGGCTATCGCGGTTTTGATACCTCTTTATAGTGTTGTGAGTGGCATCAATCAAATGTAGAGTTAATTATATAAAAGTAATGTTTAGAAATATTAAAAATAACAAAGCTTATACTTTAATTGAGATAATAATTGTTATGAGTCTTAGTGGTATTTTGGTTGGTGCATCTGTACTAAGTCTTTTTACTTTTAGAAATAATTTTATCTATGATTCTTTATTAAATCAGATAGTTGAGAGTGTAAATTATTCTAAGACAAAGGCGGTTGCGTCAGTTTTGGATGAATCTGAGAATAGAATAAAGCATGGTGTAAAAATATTTGAAGATAGGATTGTTGAATTTCAGGGAGAGGAATACACTGAAGGGGCAGATAAAAATGTCGAGTATGATGTACCTTTTGGTCTGAGATTATCATCAGAATGCAGTCCACAGGATAATGGGGAAGTATCATTTTCACCGATAACTGGAGAAAATGGTAATACTTGTACAATTAATATTTATAAGTTTGAAGATGTAAAGTCTATTGGAACTGTTTTAGTAAGTAAATATGGTGTTGAACAAGCAAATTAATTTATAAATAAAATGATTAATATATTTTTTAAAGAAAAAGCTCAGAGTTTAGTAGAAGTTGTTATTGCTATTGGTTTAATATCTATAGTATTTACGGGGAGTTGGAAGGTTATACATAATTCTTATATGTCAATTAATGAAGAGTTGGTGGGGACAAAAGCCCATTATTTAGTGATTGAAGGAGTTGAAGGTATACGAAGCCTTAGAGATGAAGATTGGAATAAAATTGTTGATGGAACATGGCATTTTGAATTTGATGAATCAGATCCTGAAAGTAAAGTTTTGAATATGATTGAAGGCGAAGAGTTAATTGAAGATGTTTATAGTAGGAGAATCGAAATTAGTAGTGTTAGAAGGGATCCTTCAACTGGAAAAATTTCTGAAGATACGAATTATGAGATAGATCCTGAAACTAAATTAGTCGAAATTATAGTACAGTGGGAGTATGTAGGTGAGACGAAAACAGATATTGAAAGAATATATTTAACAAAAGTTGTAGAAATGTTATATGGATAAAAGGATATTAAAAAAATTTATAGATAGTAGAGGTTTTTCTTTAAATGAAATAACAATATATATAGGGATTATTGCTGTAATATCTGTTATGATAATAACAATAATTGTGCAGTTAGTACAACTAAAGAATAGATCTACATCAATTGCGATTATTTCTACCGAAGCTTCAAATTTCATTGAGAAATTAATTAACGATGTTAGGGATTGTGATGAATTTATTTTGGTTAATGATACAACATTACAAGTTAATAAGGATTCGATAACAAAGGAATATTATTTACAGGATGATAAAATCTATTATACTGAAAGTGGGAATACTTATCCTTTAACAACTAATCAGATTAATATAGCTCAACTTAAATTTACTGACTGGACTTCAGTAAATTCAGATAATTTGTTACATATAGAAGTTGAGATAGAAAGAGGAGGAATTAATGAAACTTTTCAAACAAGTGTTCATAAAAGATAAATTGAATCAAAATGGAGTAGCTACTTTAATGATAGTTTCGATTTTAACTATGCTTTTTGTTATCTTAAGTATATCGATGGCAAGAACAAATTTAGTGAAGTTTAAATCATTAGAGAATTTAAAAAATACAAGAAGAGATTACTACCTTTCTGAGACAGGTATTGAAGATACTCTTTATCAGCTGATTGAAAATATAAGTTACTCGGGTAATCAAGAGGGAGAGGAACTACCAATTGGTGTATATTACTCAACTATTGATAAAGTGGGAGATAATTACGATATAGTGTCGTGGGCAAAAAATGGCAATACGAAGAGAATAGTTAATTTGAATATTTTAGTTTCTTATGAGATAGCTGAAGTTACTACTAAGGCAACTTATATGGCGGATTTTTTCTGGATAAGCGGTGAAGGATCTCGTATTAGAGGTGATGTATGGACGAATGATGATTTCGACGTGCTTGAGAGTGGAGTTATAGAGGGTAATCTTACAGCAGCAGGGAAGGGGTCTTTTGCTGTTAATTGGGTATGGGACGGTATAATGGGAGGAAATCCGGCATTGGAAGGGGGACAAGTATTGGATAATCCTGATACAACAGAGTTAGATGGTAATATCACAGCTGCTGATAATGTGAAGGTTTCTGGTCCTTCTGCTTATGTTCAAGGGAATGTGGTTTCAGATGGTCAGGTATATGAACTTTTTGGTGGTGAGATAGGAGGAACAATAATAGAGGAAGCAGGGTTAGAATGGGAGGAAATCCCAGTACCAAATTTTGAGTTTAGCGAGTATGAAGCACTTGCAGTTTCAAAAGGTACTTACTTTGCAAACTCTAATTCATTTGAAAATTATGTTGATAGCTTAGATGATGGAGAAGAGAGACGTTTGCCAGAAGATTTATATTATATAGATAATGGTACGGTGAAAATTTATGCTGGATCTCCTGTTTATTTAGATGGTTTATTAGTTGTAGAGGATAGTCTATATATTTATAGTGAATGGTATCAGAATGCTCAAGATGGTTTGCCTGCGATTGTATGTGGGAAAAGTTTAAATATAGAAAATAAGTTTAACTTTTGGTCCTTAAACTATGATTATGCGGGACCAGTAAGAATTAACGGGATAGTTTTTGCTGAGAAAAAAATTGACTTAATAAGAACTTTTTCTAATGAAGATATAATAGTTGAAGGAGCGGTTTGGGCTGGTGATGATATATTTATAAGAAAGCATACTTATATTCACTATAATATAGATTCTTTGAGTGTTGAAGGCTTTGGTTTTGTAACAGGAATTTCCGATTTGCAAAAAAATTGCTGGCAGGAAATAATAGATTAGTAATTTGATTAAAAATTATGTTTTTAAATAAATGGCGATTTTTGATTATGACAACTTAATACTTTCTGAAAAGCTATTTGGATTAGAGATATCTGACAATCAAGTCCGTGTTCTCGAGCTTAGGAAAATTAGAGGTAAATACTCTGTAATAGGTTATGGAGAGCAATCTGTTGATCCTTCTGCTATATCAGATGGGGTGATAATTAATAAAGAGCTTGTAGCAGGAATTATTAAGAATGTGAGAGAAAATTCTAAACCAAAAAGGATAAAGACTAAAAGAGTAGCGGTAGTTCTTCCTGATTCAAAGGTGTTTATGAGGGTAGTTAAATTTCCTATAAATATGACAAAGGAGGAAATTAAGGAAGCTATTGAATGGAAAGCAAAGGATTTAATAGCTATGCCGCTTGATAAAGTATATTGGGACTGGCATAGATTGAGGACTGAAAATGGCTTACAACAAATTGAAGTTGTTATTTCTGCAGCGGATAAAGATTGTGTAGATTCATATACACAAACATTAAATATGCTAGGTATTTTTCCTTTATATTATGATGTTTCTGGAAATGCAGCTGCAAGATTTTTATTTCAAAGTGAGTATAAGAAGAAAAAAGCTTTATTAATTAGAATTGACAGATATTCGACAACTTTGAGTCTATTTTTAAAAGGGGGAGTGAGATATCAAACGATTATTAAAGATGTGGTAAAAGGGGGTTTTAATTCTTTGTTGGATTATACAGCTGCTAGATTAGGAGTTGGCAAAGATGAAGCGGAAGATTTGATTATGTCACAAGGTGATTTGAATAAAGAGCAGAAGGAGTTACTTAAATCGGCTCTCGGAGTAAGTTTTGAAGGATTGTTACAAGAGATAAGACAAATTTTGGAATATTACTCACATTCTCTCAATCATAATAATCATAAAGAAGATAAACATAAAAAGGAGGATTTTGCAGGTATATATCTTTATGGAAAAGGTGCTCAAATTTATTATTTAAAAGAATTTTTTGAGAAAAAATCTATAAAAGTTAAGAATGAGCCGGATAATAAATTATCTCTTTCCCCTATGCTTCCTTTTGTAAGTAAGAAGGGATTGGGTGAACATATGGTGTTGTTAGGTTTAAGTTTGAGAAATCTCGGCGAATTTAAGGAACTGAGGGATATTAATCTTGTTCCAATTTCGATAAAGGATAAATATTTACAAACATCCATTTACAGTAGTTTATACAAATATCTAAGAATGATATTTTGGGATATTTTCATTATAGTTGTAACACTGACTTTTGCTTTTATAATAACTATGATTTTTAAATATAATGTAAATCAAGAGTTATCGGCAGTGAAAAATATAGCTGAGAGTAGAGCGAACAAACAACTGAGACAAGATATCAGTAACTTAAATCAAGCTGCTGCCCAGACAAATATGCTTTTTAATACGCAAGTTGATTGGGATTCGTTTTTTAATGAAGTTTCGGAAAAGAGAGGGAATGGCATTAATTATAATAACTTGATCGTTAGTGAAGATGCAGATACATGGAAAGCTTTGTCCAATGGAGCAAAAGTTACTTCCAGTAATAAGTATTTTTATCTTGTAGTTAGCGGTATAGCATCCACTAGGGAGGATCTTCAGAGATATACATTAGAAATGGAATCTTCTGAGTATTTTGAAGAAGTGAAAATGCCTATTTCGAATTATGAATTGAATGAGAATATTGAATTTACAGTTTATTGTTTAGTAAATATAGATAAATTGAGAGGGGTTTAAGAATAAATTTTGATTAATAAAATAAATGGCAGGAGAATCTAAAAAAGAATTATTTATGATCTTAACTTTGACTGTTATCTTCGGTGTAGCTACTTATTTTGTTGCAAATCTAGTAGATAAGTCAGTATCTGAAGTAACAGAAATTAGACACGAGATCGACGAACTTACAAGGGTCTCAATAGATGACGAAAAGAAGATTGAAGAAATTGCAATGGTTGAAGGGTATAAAGTAATACTAGATGATAATTTACCCGAAATTGATGAGATTATAACTATCTTAGAGCAAGTCGAAAATATAGCACAGATATCTGGGGTACAGTCATCTATCAATCTTGAGGAGGGAGTAATTGGTAAAGGCGAGATCGAATTTGAGGATGAAAAAGAGAAAAAGGATTTTTTAGATAGTCTAAATGTTAAGGAGTACTCGTCTGATACTGAAGAACAGGCTTCAACTGACACTTCTACAAATGTGGTTTTACAGATGATTGAAGAGAAGGGGGATGAACAGACCGAAGTTCTGAATATTAATTATCTTGAAATTAATCTTATTTTAAAGGGAGAATATGAAGGAGTAAGAATTTTTATTTCATTACTTCAAGATTCCAAATATTTTTTTAATATTAAAGAGATGAGGTTGATTAAGACAGAAGATGGTTATATAGAATGTACTCTCAGTATTAGAGCCTTTATATTTGAAAAATCTATTTATTAAATTAAATTTTAAGATATGGTAAATAAAATATTTTTTATAAGGTTAATATCAACTTTACTTATGATTGTATCTTTTTTTATGGCTAGTTGGTATTTATATACTCGTTACGAGCAGTTAAATACAGTTGGTACAGTCATTAAAGAAGAAGACTTGAATAACCCAAGACTGAATCAGATGATAATTGATGAAATAATAACTGATATCGATTCGCGAAATCTTTACACAAATGATGAAGCAGTTGATGTTGTTGTTTCTGAAGATGATCCTTTTTATCAATAAATTAGACTTAGATTAATCAATAAAGATCAAGATAGAATATATTATAATAAAAGAGCCTAATTCTAGGCTCTTTTTATTCTCTCAACTGCTTAAATCGAATTAGTTGCTTTGGCAGAAAGCATTATTTGGATAAGTTTCTGCTGGGTATGTTGATGTTGTTTCTATGTTGTTAGTACATATGAGAATATGTGAAGGATCAGTTCCATCATCAACTCCGACTCTGTAAACAGTAGATCCATCTGGATCAGTTGGAATAGATTGAACATATCCTGTCCCAACTAGTGCAGTGCTAAGTGCAGAAGCTGCAGCTCCTTCGTCGGCACCAACACCATCACTTGGATCTATAACATCAGTTGCTGGTGTTAGACCTATAGCTGTGTAAGGATCAGTCTCATCGATTCCTTCTCTTGCGAGCCATTGACCGATTGCAGTATTTAATGCTGCTATGTCGTTGGTTCTCCTTGAGTTTCTCCCATTTGCAAAAATTTCTTGTGGTTTAAGAGCCACAACTGTGACTGCTGCCAAAATACCAATGATGGCTATAACAATCACTATTTCTACCAAAGTGAAACCTTTTTGTTTTTTTGTCATATTGGCAGTAAATAAAAAATAAAATAAGGTAAGCTAATATTCCTGTATTCTAATAAATAATTTAAATATCAGCTGATTATAGGATAAGAGATATTTTTAATGTTGTCAAGGGTTGTATAAAGGCTTAAATTAGTGTATTGTTACATTTTACAAGAGTTTGATTAATTAATATAATTAGTTAATCTACTATACTTAAAATTAACTTTAGTACTATTAGAAATGTCTAAGAAAAGTTGTTTGATTTCATCAGTTATAGCATTAGTCATAGTTATTATCATAGTAGCTTGCGGGTTAGTATGTATGCTGTTGAGTAAAGTGGTATCAGACTATGATTTTGATGCATCGAGAGTAGCGGAGGAAAAAGTAATAGAAAAAGGCGGGGATGATAAAATAGCAATAATAAAAATTGAGGGAACTATAATGGATACTGATACGAGTTCTAGTTTACTTGGTACGAGCTATGCTTCATCTCAGCAAATCATAAAGTATCTTAATTATGTAATTGAAGATGATAGTATAAAAGGAGTGATACTTAGTATTGATAGTCCTGGTGGGGATGTATATGCGACTGATATTGTTTATAATAAGGTGGAAGAAGTTCAGAGTTATGGTAAGAAAGTTGTAACTCTTATGAAAAATACAGCTGCATCGGGTGGATATTATATTGCAGCTGGGACGGATAAAATAGTGGCAAGTCCGATTACTATAACTGGGAGCATTGGAGTAAGAGCTGATGTTCAATCTCTGGATGGATTGTATGAAAAGTTGGGTATTGAGACAAGAACATTTACAAATAGTGGAGGAAATTATAAAACTGGAGAGGGGTATTTTGATGATAATCCAGATGGTGAAGAAGACGAGATACTACAGACAATTATAGATGAGTATTTTGATAGGTTTGTTAACATTGTATCTGAAGGAAGAGGTATGGAAAAAGATGAATTATTGGAATATGCAGATGGTAGAATATTTAGTGGTACTCAGGCAAAAGAGAAAGGATTAATAGATGATCTTGGAGGATATGAATTAGCATTAGAATCAGTTGAGAGTCTTGCTGGAATATCTAATGCAACTGTTGTTGAATATCAAGAGAATAATTTTTGGACTTCCCTAGCAGGTTATGTAAGTAATGTTGTAAATCCTACAGCAAGTGTAATTAAATTGATAGATCCCACACCTGGGGTTAAGTTGAAGTATTTATATACCAAGTAGTAAAGGGTATAATGTTCCTAGTAGTAATTATTGATAGAAGATGAAAGTAACCAAGCTTAAATTTACTAAGAATGGGAGAAGGGTGAGTATATTTATAGATGGAGAATTTAAGTTGTCTGTTGAAAAGAATGTAATAGCTGATTTCTCAATTTTTGATGATAAGAGTGTTGATAAGGAATTTATAGAGAGAATTAAGGAAGAAGATTTAATAAGAAGGTATTTAAAAAAAGCAGAGTTTTTAATTTCAAAGAGACCGAGAAGTACATTTGAGATAGAGCAATATATTAAATCTAAGTTATATAAAGATAAAAGTTTTAATAATGATGATAGGGATAAGGTTATTAAAAAGGTTATAAGCCGTTTAGAAAAGAAAGAGTATCTTAACGATTTAGAGTTTGCTAAGTGGTGGATTGACAATAGGGTCAAATTTAAACCAAGAGGTAAGTATTTAATTACTAGTGAATTGAGGATAAAAGGCGTAGAAAGTGATATAATAAAGAAAGCTTTATCAGTAAACAATTTTGATACTATTAAAGAATTTGAGCTTGCATTAAGATTAGGGAAAAAAAGGGTAAGATTAAAAGGAAGTTTAAAGGATTATAACGATATAAGAAAGTTTGTGAACTATCTTGCTCGTAAAGGTTTTAGTTATGATTTAGCTAAAATGGTAGTGAAAAAATTGAGTAAATTAGTTTAGTTTTTCTTAATATGAAATTAACACTAGGAGAAAGAATTAAAAAAGCTAGAAAGCAGGCAAAGTTATCTCAGTTGCAGCTAGGTGTAGCATTGAAAGTTAGTGATAAGACTATAAGTGGATACGAATCAGATAGAATTAGCCCTCCAATCGAAAAATTGCAGAAGATAGCAGAGTTATTAAAAAAGCCTATTACTTATTTCTTAGGTATTGATGAGAGAGATTATTCTATACAAGCAAGGCTGAGAGCTGTTGAAATTAAGTTAAGAGAAATTAGACAGGAATTGCGGGAAATCAAAGTCCAGGCTAGAAAAGCAAGTAAATGATATTTTTGTTAATCTTGATTGATTAGTAAATTATTGTTAAAATCCATAAGTTTTAGTTGTGATTTGTAAATGTATAAAAAGTCAGTTGATAAAGTAACAAGTGAATATCAGAAAGTTAAACACCCAGATTTTAAGGTAGGTGATATTATTGATGTGCATACAAAGATTAAGGAGGATGGGAAGGAGAGAGTTCAGGTCTTTACGGGTATAGTTATATCCATTAAAGGTATTGGAGTATCAAAGACTTTTACTGTTAGAAAGATAAGTTATGGTATTGGAGTAGAAAAAATATTTCCATATTATTCTCCGATTGTAAAGAATATAAAGATTGTAAAAAGAGCTAGCAAAATTAGAAGAAGTAAACTTTATTATTTAAGAAAAAGATTGGGAAAGACTGCTTTAAAAGCTGGAGTACAGATACCAGCAGAAGGTGAAGATCTTGAGACTAGATTTGAGGATTCATTAAAGGAAGAAGCAGAGGAGACAGAGGTCAAAGATGAAGAGAAAAAAGAAAGGAAAGAAGAAAAAAAGGATGTTAAGAAGGAAGATAATAAGAAGGGTGATTCTGAAGTTAAGCAGGAGAAAGATGGAAAAAATACTCAAAAAAAATAATAAATGAAAATTCCCCAGATAAATGACAGATTAGAACAGACCTTATTAGATACAGGCTGTGATTGTGTTGTTGGAGTTGATGAAGTCGGAAGAGGGAGCTGGGCTGGTCCTGTTGTTGCAGCTGCTTTTGTATATACGAGAGGACAAAAGTTGATTCCTGCGGTAGATGATTCTAAACGATTGACATTAAAAAGAAGGATAAAGATTGAGAAAAAGTTAAGAAAGCAAAATTATTCAATTGGGGTAGCTGGAGTTGAAGAAATAGATAATGTAAATATATTACAAGCTACTAGACTGGCTATAAAGCGTGCAATAATGGATTTAGATGTAAAGAAGTATATTGTCTTACTTGATGGTTATTTTAAAGAGCCCTTTAATTTTAAATATAAATGTATTATTAAAGGAGATGCAAAGCATTATTCTATTGCTGCAGCATCAGTTTTAGCTAAAGTATATAGAGATAATTTGATGGTGGATTTGGCAAAAAAATACCACGGATATGGATTCAAGACAAATGTTGGATATGGAACTGCAGAACACAGAGCTGGGTTAGAGAGACACGGAGTGTGTGATATTCATAGGAGGTCATATAAACCTATAAAGAAGTTAATAGGTGAGAATAATTAGTTGATATAATTCTATGGGAAGATATAAAAAGAATTTAGGTGAAATAGGAGAAAAATATGCAGTTGATTATTTACAAAATAAAGGCTATAAGATATTAGGAAGAAATGTTTATATTAAGGGAGGGGAAATTGATATAATTGCACAAAAGGATAATTTAGTAATTTTCATAGAAGTTAAAACAAGAAAAAGTGATGAATATGTCGATATCGTTGATTCGATTGATAAAGAGAAAGAGGAATCATTAACTGCGAGTTGCGAGGAATATTTAGCTCAGAATGGTAATATTTCAGATAATGATTTTCGTATTGATCTTATAGGTATAGTTATAAATAGGGATACAATTTTTAAGTTTGAGCATATAAAGGGAATTATTTAACTACATAAAGATAAAGTTTGCCAAGATTGAGTTAGACCATCCAGTATTGGATAATTAGGTCTAAATAAATTAAATGATGGGAGTAGGTTTTGATAGGCAGTATCTCTTTCCCCCAACAGTGTCCCTGTTGATGGACTATGAGTTGAAAAAGGAAGGTTTGTCCATTGCCAGTCGTCTGGGGTAAGTCCGACTCTATTCATTACTCTATATTTTCTACCTATATATGGATCTGCAGGTGTAGTTACTATAGTTGTTTTGGAGTTTTGTTGGTGTAATAGGTAATATATAGCATCATAGTGGGCATTATATTTTAGCGGATCAGTAGGTGGAGGTGGCATAAGAAATAGTTTTAAAGGTATTTTGTAGATTGCTGCTAAATAAGCATAAATAGAAAATGTTACTATAAGCGGCCATGGTCTTAAGGTTTCCCTATTTTTAGTTTCTAAGTATTCATTTCTTTCAATACCCATAATTATTAATCTATTTCTACCCAAACAACTTAAAGCTAATTGAGAAAGTATTTCTAAGTGAGCAAAATTTATACCAGTTAATCCACCATGCCAAAGAGCAATAGCCTCATATCTGGATATATCTAATTCTGGTAATCCTTCTTTCGTATAATAATTAACAACAAATTCTGATTGTATATATTTGGGAGATTCAAGTGTATGAATTGGAGTAAAATGCCATGGATTATGTAATGGAAATCTTTTATTTAAAAGTTTACGAATTGTTGTACAAGCTATACATAGTGAAGGGTGTAATGTTGAACAGGTTGCAGGTAATTTTTCACATGTTGCTACATATGCTAGGTAATTAGTTATTGTGTCAAATATTAATACTGTTCCATTTTGAATGTCTTCAATAGAGATTTCATCAAAAGCTGGATATGGGCAGTCTGGACTTTTTACTCCAGAAGTTTCTGGACCCATATTGTTTTATTATTTAATTTAGAATTTTTTAACAATAAAAATATTTCCTTCTTCATCTCTTGCGCTTATACCTATTGTATTTACTGCGTCTATGATTTTTTTATTTGGAAATAACTTTTTTAAAGAATAGGCTCCTGCTTCGCAAGCTAAAACAATTAGTATATCACCTTCATACTTAGGTTTTCTTGCTTGGTCTATATTGCAGGCTACAGGTATTACATCTGTATCAACGACATTAAAGCCGTCTTCTTTTAACCTTTTAGCCAGTTCATTCATTTCTTTTTCACCCCCGGTCTCACAAACTCTCGTACATGTATTACAAGTTACAATTCCAATCTTGTCTGATTTTTTAAGCTGTGCTTTAATTACACCATAAGGTCTAGATTCCGTAATTACCATAATTCACTAGATTATAAATAATATAGAATTAGATATAAATATAGCATATTTATAGGGATAAAAATAGTGCTTATGATTTTATTCTAAAAACATTTCCTAAGAGTATAGTTATAGTATAGCTGTAAATTAACTTACAGTACTATAACTAACTCTTTAGATGGAAATGGATCAAAGTGCCATATAATAATGTATATTACAGACTCTTTGAGACTTATGTCTTAGAGAAGTTACTTTTTTTGAGGTCTTGCTTCATTGACAGTTAACTGTCTACCATCAAGTTCTTTACCATTCAATTCTTCAATTGCTTTTTTAGCATCTTCTTCGGTTTCCATAGTTACAAAAGCGAAACCTTTAGATTTTCCAGTAAAACGATCAGTAACAATTTTTACTTCTTCAACTTTACCAACTTTTTCAAAGAATTCTTTAAGTCCTTCTTCTTTAGTATCCCATGAGATACCACCAACAAATAACTTATTCATTTAGATATTAACATTAAAAAATTAAAAATAGTGCTACGAGGAATTAATTAAAAATAATTCAATCAAGTAATAAAATATTTCCCCCCTTCAATGACAAATTAAACATAACTTAATTAAGCACATGTGAATTATATCATTTATTAGGCAAATGTAAAGTGGTTGTATTGACATTTAGCTGAGTTGATATTATTGATCTTTCTCAATTGCCTTTATAATTTCATTGGCGAATTTGACGGTTGCATGTGGTCCGCTTGCAGTAATAATTTTATCATCAACAACGACATCACTTTTTGTATAATTAGCTTCGTGTTCTATTAGATTGGTGCTTTCTGATGGAAATGCGGTTACATTCGTGTCCTTTAATATCCCAGCATTTGCAAGTATTGATGGTGCTATACATATTGCTCCTAAAATTAGACCTTTTGATGCGGCTTCTGTAGCTATTTTCTGTGCTGTAAAACTATTAAAGTAAATTATAGTTCCTGATCCTCCAACGAATACTATTGCCTTGTAATCATCGACTTTAGCGTCATGAAGATCTATATCTACTTTTATATTCCCTCCTTCCGATCCGGTTGCATCATCTGTTCCTTTAGAACAGATGATGACTTCATATTCGTTCTGTTTGAAAATATTCATAGGCACTTCAAGTTCTTCATCTCGGTAATTCTGGGGTGCTATGATCATAAGAATTTTATTTTTCATATTTTTTCTTTTTAATAAGTAAAATGTTGTTTATTAATTATAAGATAGGTAAATTTTATTATAAAGGCAAGATATAATATAATTTGGATTAAATGATTAATGTATTTATAAGAGATGAGAGAAAATATCAAAAGAATAACTAGAGATAATTATGGAATAATTATTGATAAACTTGAGAAGTTAGAAGGCGGATTTAGAAATCATTGCTTCAAAGCCAAAAGTACAAGAAGAGTTTATGTGGTAATAGTCTATAAACGAGAAAAAAATATTAAACAAGTTATTGAGAATGCTCATTTTGTAGCAAAATACTTATCTAAAAACGGATTTAAAACTAGAATTCCAATTAAAGATAAAAAGGGAAGGGAGTTTATTAAATATCAATTTGATGATGGTTATCATTGTCTCGCTTTATATGAATATATTGATGGTGTAACGATTCCTTGGGAAGCTTATACTAGAAGGCATCTTAAGTCAATTGGGAAAACATTATCTGATATGCATAGTGTTTTAAACTTAAAAAATGTTAAAAAAACATTAGACAGTCTGCCTATTTGGAAAGATATTACCAGAAGAGAAATTAAATTAATGGAGAACTATTTTCATGAGGTTGAATTCTGGATAGAGAAAAAATTGGAAATTCAGATTAATTTGCGGGAAGTGAATAAACTATTCAATGACTTAAATGATTTGCTTAATGAAAATTATAACAATTATATTCTTCATTATGATTTTGTTAGAGGCAATATTCTTTTCTCGGAGAATTTAGATGAAAGATTGGATATTTATCCGGTAGTAGGAATATTAGATTTCGAGAAAGTATGTATCGGACCAAAGTTAGCTGATATCTCTAGAACTCTAGCATTTTTAATTATTGATTGTAAATATAAAAAGGAGAAAAAAGTTAAAAACAGATTTTTGATTAGCGGATATGAAAAAAGGGGAAAAGAAGAATTAAATTCTAAAGATTTAGATGATGTAAGACTTCAAAAATTAATGAAATTTTTCTGGCTTAGAGATTTCTGGAAATTTTTATTGCATAATCCTTATGAATTTCTATATATGAATGAGCATTACATTAGAACAAGAGATAGGTTAATTAAGAGCGGTTTGATAGATAGGAAAAATAGTAGTAATTAAATTATCCTTCTATCGTTATCATATATAGATAAACTTATATAAATAACTATGTTTAGTTCTACGTGTGAATTTAATAATAAAAGGATGGCTGAATTTGAGACTAGAGGAGTTCGTTGTCCTAGATGTGGGGATTTTTTGGATTTGGTGAGTGGCAAGTATAAGGAGATATGCATGTGTACCAAATGCGGGTATTATGAAGAGAGTCCTTCATTTTGTATGATTCGGTGAGTATAGATTAAAGTCTTTGCTTATTCTACAACTAAGCTGTAGCCTCTACTTTTGTAGTTTTTTATTTCAAGGTCTGATTTTTTTAATTTCTTTTTTAAATTTGAAAGTGTTTTATAAATTGCCCAAGTGGAATATTTGGAATATTCTTCTTTACCCCAAAGTTTTTCTGAAATCTCATCAAGAGAAATGATTTGATTCGGTTTTGAAATAAATAATTGATATAGATAATATTCTTGTTTTGTTAATAGCTTATGAAAATTTAAACTCCTTTTATTTGTTTGGTTTTCAAGAAACGGTTTGAGAAGTGGGATTCTTAGGTTATTATTGTCATCAAATATTTTGATTTTTCTCAAGATTGTAGTTTCTTGTGTGTTGAACTTATTTTTTATTATTAGTTTATTCTCGAGTAATTTTTGGTAGATTTCCTTTAATTTAAAGTTAAGTATGGGATATTTAATTACAATATTTTCTGATAAATCAGAATCTTTATTTAAATGTGTATATTTTATTACATATTTTACTAAACCAATAATGCCTCCGGTTAGTTTGAATATTTTATTGGCATATTTTTTATCCACATTCCAGTTGAACAATTTTTTATATTTTGTTATCGACATAGCTATTTCTTTCTTATTAAATGTAGGGAGGACGTATTGATTTGCTGATATTAGTGTACTAGCACATTTGTATTTTGATGGTTTGGTAATGCATGTGATATTACAACTTAAAAAAAATCTTATTTTAATAGGATTTATTGAACGGAGATTATTAAGGAATAGAAGCATTTTTTCAGAGTTAGAAAGATGTTGAAATCTGTCTATTGTAATTAAGATACTATTGTTTCTAGTAATTAGTTCGTTGAAAATTTCTTCGCAGTTGAGGTTTTTAAGGTATTTAGGAAATTCGAGTTTATAATTGATTTTTCTTTTAATAAGTTTTTGTAAATCGTTCAGGTTTATTTTTTCAGATAGTGTTTTTACTGAAATAATTATTGTCTTTTTATCATTAGTTACTGATTTATAACTACTTTCTACATATTTTAAAAAAGAAGTAAGTCCCGAGTATGGGATACCAGTAATAAGAACTGATTCTTTTTTTAATTCAGTACATATTTCTTTTAGGAATTTATTCCAACGTTTTCCAATGAATATTTGTTCATACATATCTATTTTAATTCTAATTATACAAAAAAGGTTAAAAAACTAACAACAATTGAATTATAAATCTTTTTTGATACAATAAATTAATACTGCTCAATAAATATACTTAAAAATTCTATGGAGCAGTTACTAGGAAGTGAAAGTTTTCAGGGAAGTGGTGTTGAATATTTTTCTGATGGGGTTGGATTGAGAGTGGAAGTTGATAGAGATTTTGTTGGTAATACTGTAAGGTTAGAAAATTTATTGAATTATAATCCTTTTAGTTTAGGTGCTATAAGATTTATAGATCAATTGAATAATATTGAGCGTGGAAGGAGAATGATCGAAGTCGTAAACGGCTGTGCTTTAGATTTCTATAGGCATTTACTTGATTCAGGAAATGGAAGTGTAAATATTCAAGAATATAGGAATTTATTAAATGATTTCCACGAGGCTTTGATTGCTTTAGAAGGGATTCATGGTAATGATGAAGTGGTTTCATTTGTTAGAACACTTTTAATCGCAAATAGTTTAAATTATGCAAGAGAAGCTTTATTAGAAGAGATACGTATAAGTGCATTAAATGATGATGATTTTCAGCAAAGACTTGTTAATTTAGTGAATATTTTTATATTTGAGTCTGAGTTGTTCTTAGAAGACGGGTCTGATGTACAATTAGTAAATGGTTTAAGTACTGTAGCGGCGATATCTTTAGGTTTGGCTTGGGAATTATCATGGCAGTTCTATGATAGTCCAAGACTTGGATCGGATAGCAGCATGGAATTAAATACTCAAGAAATGTTCTATTTAGAAGGTTTAAATAAAGAAAGATTGAGTATATTGAAATTATTTAAAGATGGATTTATAGAAGTTGAGAATTGTTTTGGTATTCCATTTGAGCTAATGCCTATAAATAGGGTTTGCGGCATTCCGGGTGTAGGGAAAACATCTACTATTGAAACGATGACTCAAATTGATAGACTGTTAGGTTTTGTAACTAAAGTCCAAGAAGCTGGAGGGTATATTAAAGCTTTGTGGTCTGATAGGCAAACATCGTTATTAAAGTTGCGATTAGCTGAAGAGGCAGGTAGTGCTGACCTAGTAGCAGGATTATTAGCTGAAGAATATTCATTATTGTACTATTTATATAGAGAAATTGCAGTATCAAAAGCATATATAGATTTCTTAGAGAGTATAGTAGCCAGAGGACTTGATACGGGGATATTTTATGCTGAAAATATACCTTTTGTTCCTTATGTCCATAAATTAGCATCTTTACCTTATGGTTTAAATCAAAGGATTGAAGGGTCAAATATTGAAACTGATTTATGGAGACTTCCAAGAATTGACCCGTTTCAATATCATTTATTAATTGAAGGTGAGTTTGGAAATGTAAAAAGAGAACCTTTAAGTGTAGGTACTTTAGTAGAATATACTATTTTAGATCCAGGAGGGAAAGTGAAGGCTAGTATAAGAGATCGATGGAGATATATGATCGGTCCTACTGTAATAATTGATTCACCATGTGATCTTAGCACTAGACGTTTAGAAGTAATTGATAGTGACAAAGAGAGACAGGTTCGTATGAAGGATAAGAAATCCTGGTCTGCTTGGAGATTGACATATTTAGTATTAGCTGAAATATATCCACATATTGGAGTTGTGCATTCTACTGTTGAAGATGAGACTCAAGAAACCGGTTATAGAGTTTTAAATCAAAGACAAGTTGCTTATTTGTGTTCTAGTGTTTTAACTTTTTTACGTTTGCGTTTAATCTCTAGTAATCCAGAAATTGATAAACATGAAATACGTAGTTATTTAGTGTTATTAAAACAACGATTAGAAAAGATATAATAAAAATCAAAAATAAATCAAAGATAAATCAAGCATAAAATTTATTTTAATGTAAGAATAACGATAACATATGCAGAGGGGCAATACAGATATAAAATCAAAATCAAAAACAATTGTTGAGATATATGATGGGAGATGTCCGGAGTGTGGAAATATGTTAACCTTTGCCGAATCCAGTTATTATTGTCCATACTGTGGATTCAGCCAAAGAGATTTTATGCTAGAGCAGGAATTGAAGAAACTGAAGAGATGTTAATATAAATAGTGTTTTTGCATTTTGTTTTCAAAAGCATTAATATTGTTATATTTTGATTCAGATAAATTATTAGTACTGTATGAAAAAAATGAGTAAGAAAGATCGTTTAAACGGAAAATATATAGATACAACTGATTTATTAGATCTTTATAAAAAATTAAAGAAAAATAAAAAGAAGGTAGTTTTTACTGCAGGCAGCTGGGATCTTTTACATGTCGGTCAAATGAGGTATTTAGAAGAGGCGAAAAAGAAAGGTGAGGTTTTAGTTGTCGGAGTAAATAGTAATGAAGCAATTAGAAAAGTCAAAGGTAAAAATAAGCCCCTTTTAGATGAATTAATTAGAGCCGAAGCCTTAACTTATTTAAGATGCGTTGACTATGTAACGATAGTTACAACAACCAGCTGTCAGCCGGTATTAGGTCTTTTAAAACCGTCTGTTTATGTTACAGTGAAGGAAGATTGGAATGATGATTATAAGGAATCAAAGGAATATAAGACTGTATCGGATTATGGAGGTAAGGTTGAGTTGATCGATCGGCAGTCTCCTTATATTTCAACTACTTCTATTGTCGAAAGAGTGGTGGGTTCTCAGATGGGAGATGTATTTAAAAAGTTTATGAAAGTTAGAAAGAAACCTTTAAAAGAGAAATAAATTACATTTTATAATTAATTTTCCTCACTTAGCATTTTCTTTTAAATAATATACAATTGAAATAGCATTTCAGTTATGAATTATTAATTTTCTTAATGTCTAATAAAAGAAAGCAAGCAAGAACAAAAGACTGGTACGATAAGATATGGAAGACTGTTGGGAAATGTGTTTTTTGTGATTTGGAAGATAAGTATATTATCTTTGAAAAAAACGGTATTGTACTTACTTCAAATTTATATCCATACATTGATGCTCATTTATTGATAGTGCCAAGAAGGCATATTGAGTATGTTAAAGAGTTGACTAAGGAAGAGTGGCAGACTGTCAATAGTATGATGTATATATCTAAAAAAATTATCAGAAAGTTGTTTAAAGTTAAAAATGTATGGTTTCTTTATCGAGAAGGGAAATCAGGGGAGGCACAAAAATCTGTTGCACATCTACATATTCATGCTATCCCATTTGCAAAAGAACTTTTTAAAATTAATTTCCGGCAAATAAGTATTTCGCCCGAAGAAGTTAGTGCTAAAATGAGAAGTGAAGAAAAATTTTTAGAGAAGAAGTTTGATAAGTTTCTTTTTAAATATGGTAAATATTCACAAATAGAAAAAAGAGTAGTTGTAAATGTATTAATCTTTAATTCAAATGAGGAAATAGTTTTAGTTAAAAAGAAAAATTCGATTAATAATAAATGGGAAACGCCCGCAGGAAGTGTTGAGAGGGATGAGGGATTAGAAAAAGCATTGAAACGTGAGGTAAAAGAGGAAGTAAATTTAAAAATTAAAAATATTAAATTTTTAGGTATTGATGAAGACAAGCAGGATGTTTTATTTGAAGAAGGATTTGTTAAAAAGTGGAGATTGATTTTCATCAATTATACAGCAAAGGTAAAATCGGGTAGATTAAAAGCGGGTGATGATGCGGAAAAAGCAAAATGGGTTAATATTAAGAATCTTTATAAACATAAAATATCAAAAATTACAAAAAATTTGATAGATGAATATAATAAATTGGAATAAAATATCTTCAAAAGATAAAGATAAATTAAGAAAAATACAGGATTTGACATTTGTATCAGGTCCAATCAATCTTAGTACTAAAAGGATAAAACAAATTGAAAAGATGTATCTTAATTTATTATTCGGTTGTTTGAAGGATAAAGAGATAACTGGATTGGAAGGATCGATACAATTTAAACCATTAAAGGAAAAACCTTTAGTTAGTTCTTTAAAGAAAAAAGATAGTATTATTATAAAACATTTTCATAAGGATGTAAGATATATTATTAAAGAAGTTCAACCTTCCAGAGTAGTTTTTATAAATGGAAGTTGGAAGGGACCTATACATTATAGAAGTGAATATTGGAAGGCAATAGATATTGGTGCAGAAATACAATTAAGGTCCCCTTTTATAAATGATCATGAAGCGAAAGAATATGAAAGGAAAGTTAAAAGGTCTCAGAGTAGAAGAAAAAAATTGTATAAAAAGAATAGGAAATATTCTGATGAAGAAATTATGAGATTAACTTATGAATTAGCTAAGAATAGCTGGGATTGGATTGGTCAGATTGGTGCTGTATTAGCAAGAAAGGGCAAAATTTTACTTACTGCTTGGAATCGGGTAGTACCTTATGAAGCTTATCAGATGCATAAAGGCTCGCCTCGTGAAGCAAAGCAGATACCTTCTCAGGAAATGTTAGAAACTCAATTAACGAATCATGCTGAGTGTGAAATATTAGAATTTGCTAGAAGGGAAAATGTCAATTTAAAGGGAGCAACATTATATGTTAGTTTATTTCCATGTCCAATTTGTGCGAAAATTTTATCAAGAACCGATATTGAGCAAATCATTTATTCACATGACCATAATATAAATAATGATATCGGTTATAAAGTCTTACAGTTATCCG
The DNA here is from genome assembly GCA_964572065.1 of uncultured Candidatus Saccharibacteria bacterium. Lineage (GTDB taxonomy): Bacteria > Patescibacteriota > Dojkabacteria > JAHIVN01 > JAHIVN01 > CAZNER01. Next base: position 3,876 of record CAZNER010000018.1, on the reverse strand, counting down.
GCAAGAAAATAAAAAGGATAGTTCCTGATTAGTTTTTAAATTATTTATTGTAGCTATGGATATAAAGAGTAAATTTATTAAATTAAATGATTTAGATATTGAATATTTTGATGAAGGAGAAGGGGAAGATTTTCTATTACTGCATGGTGGAGGAGGAAGTTTTAGGTCTTATCTAAATTTTATAGACGAATTATCTAATAAATATCATGTATGGGCACCTTCGTTACCTGGTGCTGGCAAATCATCAAAATTACCTTTGAGTTGGAGGTTCGATAAATATGCTGATGTTATTAAAGGATTTATAGATTATCATAATATAAATCCTATTATTGCAGGACACTCTTTTGGAGGAGCTGTTGCTATCAAAAGTAAATCAATGTATCCTGATAATTTTAAAGCATTAATCTTGATTTCGTCAGCTGGAGTTAAACATAAAAAGCCAATGAAAATAATTTTTAAAGTCGCAAAATGGATGGCTTTTGAATTAAAGAAGAAAGATAAAAGAAAAAATGACAAGATTTTTATTCAAGAAACTGAGTTAAACCTAAAAAAACATAAAATTGATTTGTTAAGAATAGGAAGATTATTTTGTAAATTAGATTTAACGAAAGATCTAAAAAGTATAAAAGATAGGATAATAGTCTTGTGGGGAGTTAATGATGATACTTTAGAGTATTCAGATTTCATCAAAATATGTAATGCTGTGGTAGATGAAGATGCTGTTCTCGTTGAAGGTGATCATGGTTTTGTAACTGATGATTATAAAAATGTTGCTAAAATAATAAACGCTAAGCTGAATGAAAAATAATAGAGACTTTTATCCTTTTAAAAAGAAAGTATTGGCTCTTGCTCCACTAGATGGTTATAGTGATTGTGCTTTTAGAGAAATTTCTAAAAAGTATGGCAGTCCGGATTTAATATTTACTGAGTTTGTAAGTTCTCATGGTTTGGTAGAGAATATAAGTAAACTTGTAAATGTGTTTCGTTACAGTGAGTTTCAGAGACCGATTATTGCACAGTTATCCGGAAATAATCCAAGATATATACATGAGGCAAGTTTGATTGTTTTAGAATTGGGATTTGATGGAATAGATATTAATATGGGTTGTCCTTCAAAAAATGTTTCATCAAACGGAAGTGGCGCTGATTTGATTAGAAATCCTAAAAAGGCAGTGAGTATTATTAATACTGTAAATAAAGCTAGAGAAGAATATAAGAAAGGAGATAAAATTTTAAATATAAGGGAGAAAGAGGAAATTCTAAATAGAGTTAATAAATGGAAAGTGATGGTGAAAAAAGATAGGAAGATTACTATTTCTGTTAAGACTAGAATTGGCTATGATAAAGATAATGTTGAAAGGTGGATAGGGCATCTTATTGAAACTAATATAGATTTTATATCAATACATGCAAGAACTCATAAACAGAAATATAAAGGTAAAGCAAATTGGGATGCTATAAAGAAAGCTGTTGAAAAATCTAACGTGCCTATTATTGGTAATGGGGATGTTAAGAATCGTAAAGATATCGATAGAATGTTTAATGAAACTGGATGTAAGGGAGTTATGATAGGAAGAGCCGCTATTGGAAACCCTTGGATTTTTGATAGAGGTTTTTCGAAAGGGGAAAATTTTAATAAGGTTAAAGAGGTAGCATTAGAACATGCGGAGTTGTTTTCCAAATTAAAAGGTGACGGACGTTTCTATGAGATGAGAAAACATTTATTGTCGTATTTTAAAAATTTTAAGGGAGCTAAGAATTTAAGATCTAAAGTAGCTAGGATGAAGAATATAGAAGAGTTAAAAAAATTGTTAAATGATTATTAATTTATTGGGTATGTTAGATAAGTGGCCAATTTACTATAAGGATTTTCTAACAGTATCAAATCCAAAATCGAATGTTGGAGTATGTACTTTATGGACTCCCAAAAATAAAATATTAGATCAGCTAGATGAGAAATTATTTAGTATAGGCGGACAACTTTATTCAAAAAGAGGTATAAATTTTATATTAAGAAATATTTTTGCTAATCCAATTATTGATACTTTAATTATTTGCGGATCAGATAGAAGCCAAAGCGGGGAAGCTTTAATGCACTTTATTAAAGCTGGGATTGATAAGAAAAATAGAGTGATTGGAGATAAGAAGTGTATTATTCATAGAGAAATTAATAAAAAGTTTATTCAGCAGTTTAGAAAGGAAGTAAACATTATAAACATGACAGGTGAAATGAGTTCAAAAAAAATAAATCAAGAGATTAAAAAAGTAAATAAAAAGAAAGCAAAATGTTGGACTAAGCCTATCGAATTTAAAGAAACTAAATTCAATTTGGCTGATAAGTTTCCTTCCGAAAAAGTAACTTTTAATGTTAGAGCAAATTACATGTGGGAAGCTTGGGTTCAAATTATCCGTCTAATTATGAAGTTCGGATCTAAAAAGGGAATGATTAAAATTGGTGAGGTAAAAGAATTAATCAATATTGTTACAGTTATTGAAAAAGAGAATCCTTATGAGCCTAAGATTAAAGATGTATTTGAGTTTTCCAGATCAGATATTAAAAGATATTACAAAAATTTTCTTGATCCTGACAAAGGAAGTGAAAGTTATAATTATGGTGAAAGAATTTTTTGTTATCCATTAGGTGTTCCTATTTCATATTTTAATTCTGAAAAAAATAATAATTTAGAGAAGTTAAATAAAAAAGAGATAAAGCAGCTTAAAATTATTAATAGTCTTGATCAATTAGAGGAAGTTTATGAAAAGTACGAAAGGTATCATCAGGACCGTGGCTTAGTTGTAGCAGTTTGGAATCCTTGGGTTGATAATGTTAATGAAGGGTGGATGGATAATGAAAGTAAAAAGTTAAAAGGCAGAAGTCAAAAGTCAGCGGGAAATGTACCTTGTATGGTCTTATTACAATTTACTTACAGAAGCAAAAAATTACATTTAACTGCATATTTTAGAAGTAATGATATGTTTGATGCTTGGCCAAGAAATGCTTTTGCTTTAAGAAAATTGCAATTTGATTTTGCAAAGCGAATTAAGAAAAAAATTGGATATCTTACAACTATTTCAAATTGCGGGCAGATTTATGAAACGAATTATAAGAAAGCTCAAGGATTGATAGATAAGTTTAAGAATAAAACTTTTTGTATGTCGGATCCTAGAGGAACTATTATAATTGAAGTGAGAGGTAAAAAAATAATAACACGACATATGTCAGAAGATGGTAATAAACAATTGAATGAATATAGTGTAGATGGTACCAAAAGTAAGGCAGCTTTGGACTTATTGGATAAACTAATTATTAACAATGTTTTTTCAAGTGCTTATCATATAGGTGATATTGGTATTGAACTGTCAAAAGCTGAATGGTGTATTAAAAATGACAAGAATTATATTCAAGATAGAGATTGGAGTGAATTATATTAATTCTTTGTAGCAGTTTTCATATCCACTGACCATTTTTTGTATATTAAAATTCTTTTTTACATACTCGCGACATTTAATTCTGTCTATCTTGTGAATTTTTTTCATGGCTTGTAGCATTTCTTTTTCATTATTTACAATATATCCATTAATTCCATTTTTTACTATTTCAGGAACAGAGCCATTTTTATAAGCTATTACAGGAGTACCACAAGCATTTGATTCTATTAATACTAAACCAAAAGGTTCCTGCCATTCTATGGGGAATAGTAATGCCTTAGCATGACCTAGTAGTTTGTTTTTTTCTATTTGTTTTTTTAGGAAACCTTCATAAGTTATTAGTTTATTATCAATATAAGGATATATTTGTTGACTCCAATAATGGTCTCCTCCGTGTCCTTCATAATGAAGTCCTGCTATTTTTAATTTTATTTTTAATTCTTTACA
>CAZNER010000017.1:0-33487 GCA_964572065.1 uncultured Candidatus Saccharibacteria bacterium | reverse complement strand
GGGTCTGTTTCTGTTAGTCTGTTATTAGTAATACCTAAATTAGGATCAAAGAATCTTAATGCTTCTACATTTGGTAAAAAATCTTGTATTGCATCACTAAAATCCCCTGTTCCGTTTGTTATATCCCAGGTAGTTATTATTCTTATAAATAAAGCTATACCTTCCTTACTGCCTTTTAATCTCCAAGAAGAAATAATATCTTTACCTATTCTTCTAAGAGTATCTATCCCTATTGAATATCCTACAGCAGGTAATCCCATTTGTTCTGATAAAGGAAGCATAGCAGTAACTACTACATTATCCGTATCTTGTAATTTATAAGTATCTACTATAGCATGTAATTTATCAATATAAAATCCAAATACCTGCATTAAATCTTGCAGATCTCCAGTTTCGTCTAAATCTCTATATAAACTAGGCCAAAGTTTATATAGTCTATCACCAAATCCTTTATTATCAGCACTAATTGCATAATCTTGAGTAGAAACTCCAGTATCAATAACTGAAAATTCTGCTTGTGCTACATTTGCATTAAGTGGTTTTGTAAAAACTGTATAATAATACCACTTATTTGATCTTAATCCAGATCCAGATCTATTTTGTGCTTCCGTTTCCGTTAAAAAAGTATCAATATAAGGAAGAGGAGAACTATCAGAAAATTTATTCAATATTGCCATTCCAGCACCAATAACTGGAGTATCATTTTCAAAAAAATATAAAGTATTGGCGTCATTTGTTTTTATTAAGAATTTATCTCCTGCAGCATCTTTAAATATTAGATTAGCAACTTCATCTTGTGTAAATTCTTTCAGTAACAAAGAATTATTTTCAGAAATTACTAAATCTTGGATAAATCCTGCGCCTGCTTGAGTTCTTATATCAAATTCATAATTTTCTTGTATTCTTTCATCAGTATCAAAATCTGGCAATATTATATATTTTCCATCTGCAGGTTCACCATCTAATGTAATAGTAGTAGAAGTGTTATCAATTATTCTATGAACTTGACTATTGTAATCTCTTAATAATCTTCCTATTAATTTTGGAGCAGTTGGAAAACTTGCTGCAGTATCTGTTAGTATACTTCCTAAAACTGATATAGTAGCATTATCAGTTCCAACTATAGTATTTCCTCTAAATATTTCTACTGGTCTAGAATCTGTAGCAGTATTAGGAAAAGAAGTATTATATAATTCAGTAGGAGCATGACTAATGGTTCTAGTTACTATTAATTCATCAGAAGTATCGTTAAAGGATAAAGGTATCTTCCAATTTAAAATTACCTGATTAGATTCCCCTGAATCCGCTACAAAATTTCTAGCTAATGCCATTTATTCTATCCCACCAAATATATCTAATGTTAAATCTGAAACACTTAGTTGAGGAATTTCCATCAATCTTAAATTGATTATATCGTCCGCAAATCTAGAAGTTCTCCAAATAAAATGGTCAACAAAAGTATCAGGACTTCCACCAACTGTACCTTTACCATAAGCATTTAAATCACTAGCAGAAGTTATTGTTCCATCAGAAATACCTAATATAAATGATATTTCATTTTCATCATCATAATATCTTTTACTTATAGTTGCGCCTTCTCCTAAGACTGGAGTTAAATTGCTTTCTATGACTATAGATTTAGGACCTTCTATACTAAATATAGCATCATGCTCAGTAACAAATTGGTTTGGTCCTAAAGTTGAATTAGACCAAAAAGCTCCATCCCATTGTGACATTTCTCCTGTAGCAAACGTTGGAGATAAATTATCTACTCCAATAAGTACACTATCGTTTGCATATACATGTCCATTAATACCTACAATTAACGGAAGTCCTGCAGCCAAAGTTAAGCTATTATTTGAATCATCTACATTAGTTATCTCAAATAAATTACCATCATTATCTTCAAAGAAATTTCCTGGTTCTACTGATGATAAATTAACAGTACTAGCATAATCTAAAGCTCCAGAAATTGAATTATAGGTATAAGCAACAAAAGGGGTATTATCAAACACTAAAACGTTATCTTGTTGAGAACCTACATATGCTACATCACCTGACAAAATAATATGATATTGTACTCCAGCGCTTAATGTAGGTGGAGAACTAAAAGTAAAAGGAGTTAATTCTAAAGTAGAATCGGAAACATTAGTAACATTTATTGATCTGGAAATTGCTATTATAGAAGTGCTGTCTGGCAATCCAGTTCCATCATCATTAACTATTTTAGCTGTTAAATTTCCAACTATATTTCCTTCTCTTCTTAAATATAAATTAATTGCAGAATAGGTATCTGTTTCTGAAACTTGAAATCCCTGAGAATATTGAGATCCTACTCCACTAGCCTTTAGTATTAGTTCGTCGTTTTGATTAGATTGACTATAAGTAACAGATGGTAACGCTCTGTCATCTATAGAAGTTATATTAAATATTTGTCCAGAATTATCAACTAATACATACTCAGAACTTATTCCTTCTAAGTCTGGAGAACCATTTAACCTTATCCTTCCAGTAGGAGAATCAAATGATATAGGATCTACATTAATTCCAAGACTGCCTAAATTAGTCTGCTCTATACTTACTTCAAAAGAGTCCCCTATGGTTCCTATCTGTATAAACTGTCCGCCTACAGAATAAAATGTATTGTGCGTATTATATTGAATATTAAATATACTTCCATTAAATAATATTTGATATGCTGTAAATTTTGGTACTATATTGTAATCACCGTCGCTGACTGAAGTGATACCTGCGTCATTTACGGCAGTTATAGAAGTAGTTAAAGTATTACTTTCATTATTTTCTATTTCCCATATATTACCAGAACCATCTATTAAATAAAATTCTCCAGTAGCATATTCTCCTGGAATAAATACTTTATCATTATCTATTAAAGTTCTAGCATCTAAAGCTGTTCCTGTTCCAGTATTTACAGATAAATCAACACTACTATCAGTAATACTATTTATTGATAAATTAGTTGCTGTTGCCAGTAGTTTTTTAAATACCTTATAAGATTCGAATGATGTATTTCCGTTTCTTATGGAACCTCCAGCATTTAAACCAGCAACAGGATTTACAGATAAATCTTCTAATAAATATAGTTCACTATTTTCTATATCAACAGAAAATATTGTATAATCTACATCATCTTCTATACCTTGTTGAGTAATAGTTAATGTAAATCCAGTATCATTATCAGCAGCATCATCCCTACTGCCTGCAGAAGCATCTTCTATAGTAACAACATTATTAACAACAGAAGCAGAAAATTTAGCATCAAGATCAACTGCAGATTGTAATGCAGATGCGACGTCATTTGCAATATCTCCACTAGATATATCAACTTCTAACAATCTTCCTCCAGCAGGAGCACCGGGAGGAGTGGATAAGTTATCTACATCAAACCAAACTCTTACCGCACCACTATCATCTTCCATATCAAAATAAGTTCCGTCTAATAGATCTGCATTTGCTCCTTGAGTTATAGTTTCTAAAGTAAATTTAGTTGGAGGGATTCCATCAGAAGCATCTGTTCTTTGTCCTACACTTGCATCTGTCACTGTCACTTCATTATTAGTTACAGAAGCAGAAAATTTAGCATCTCCGTTTATAATAGTTTGTAATTTAGACGCAACATCATTTGCAGGATCATTAGAATTGACTGTAGAAACCTCAACAGCTCTGGCTGCAGCAGAAGCACCTGATGGTATAGTAGTTCCACTATTATCTATATCAAACCAAAAAGCAACAGATCCTGAATCATCATATAACAAAAAGTATGTTCCATCTAAACTATCTGGATTTGCTCCATCTATTGTTGTAGTAAAAGTGAAATTTGTTGGAACAGAACCATCAGCAGCATCAAATACATCTACTTTTTTATCGTTTGTTACAGTAACTAAATTTCCTACAACTCCTGCTGAAAATTCTGCATCTCCATCTAATTCTGTTTGTAGTGCTGAAGCTACATCATTGGCAGTTGTTACTCCATTCAGATCAACTTCTATATGTCTATTAGCTCCTGTAGAAGGCTGACTTACTGGTGATCCACTATCATTAAACCATACTCCAACTGAACCTGCAATATCATAAATTACAAAATATGTTCCTATAAGAACGCTTCCAACATTTTCTACTGTAGTAATTTCAGTTTCTTCTTCAACTCCTTGTTGATCTGCTCTTGTGGTTACTTTTGTTACTTCTTCAGTTCCAACCCCATCTCCAACTGTTTGAACCTCAGTAATTTCTGGGAGTCCTGGTCCATTTCTAAATAAATCTCCAGGACTTACTGATTCTAAATCAACTGAAAAATCGTAACTTAGTTTTCCAGTAGAAGAATTATATGCAAATCCAGTAGAACTAGCATTATCAAATAATACTGTTCCTGAAGCTTCTGTTTCAGATCCTGCTGCCCCAGCAAGCCATTCAGATTCAGAAACATTTTGAAAAATACTAACTTCACTGGAATTATATTCAGTTAATAATCCTTGTACGTTATTTTCTATTCTAGGTCTATATGATAATTGTTTAATTTCAAATCTTTCTATTCCACTTATATCTTCTAATATAGCACATATATCTTTTAGTAATATATTTTGAGCAAAACCTATGCCAGACCCATTGGGTCCTCCTGTAGATAAATCAAAATAATTCGATAAAGCAGAATTTATTGATTGTTCTACTGTAGTTTTACTTGTAGTAGAAGAAACAAAAATCTCTAATCTAATTAATACGTCCACTCCATAAGCATCTAAAATCTGAAATTGTACAGTTACCATCTTACGTCTATCTATGTAATCAGATAAACGATTTACAAGTAAAGTATTATCAGTAATACTGGTAATTCCAGTACCTTGAGGAACTACGTAAATATTTAAATCTATACCTGGATCTATATTATTTACTTCTGTAGAAGCATCAAATACTTCGCTAAAATTTGCAGTCAATATATCTGAATAATCACTTTCAGCTACTGCTCTTTCTAATGTTCTTAGACTTGCTGGAATTAAATCTCTTAGTTCTTCTATAGATTGTTCATCAGCTCCTCCAGAAAAATCTGCTCCATTTGTTACTGCAGAAACAAAAGACAAGCTATCAACTAATGTATTAAGAGTGCCTTCGTCAATATTACCTTGAGTGCCTCCTCCAGTTCTATATGTAATTATAATAGTTTCTCCAGAAACTAATTTTCTCCCAAAAATTCCATCCCCAAATCTAATAAAAGGAGTTCCGTTAGGTCTCTCTTCTAATTGAAAAACTCTTCCTCCGCCTCCTATAATATCTCCAAAAGAATCTACAATTGCTGCAGAGTCGGTTCCATTACTTCTTATAAAACTTTCTACTAAGGTATACTCATTACCATTAACAGTAACCTGTGGAGTTAAATCTAATGCATTTAGAGCATTATCGTCTATAATTACATTATCAGCACTTACTTCAAATTCTTCATTTTGAATACCTACAGAAGTAAAAGTTTCGGTTCTTATTTCTCCTTGAAGAACTGTTCCAGTATATTCTCCTGCAGCGCCAGCAACTACATCATCAGTTACATAAAATTCTACGCCAGATTCAGAGGATACTCTAAAACCTCTAGGAACTGTGCCTGCAGAAGTAAAAGTAAAAGTAGCATTACCTGAAGCACTAGAAGCTGTTGCTGGAGTAAAACCAAATTGTTTTGCTATATCTCTAACTGCACTTCTTATTGTGGCAGTCTGTAAGTATGATTGTGTTGCTTGGTTATCTAAGTAGAAGAATAAAGTATCAGCAATATATGCTACTATTTCTAACCAATTTCTACTAAAACTATCAGTATTAAAATTTGTCCATAATCTGTTTGCGCTAGTACCACTACCAAAATTAACAGTAGCAAAAGAAATCATAGCATCAACAGCAGAATTAAAATCTTTTAAAATATAATCCACATCACGATTTTGTGTTAAAGTTTCAGTATTGTTTGCCATTTAAACACCTTATGCTGAAGCAATTTGACTAGCAGTCCTGAAGGGAAAAATTAAATTAACTGAAGTTTCAGTACTCTTAATAGAAAATCTTATAACAAAAGTAATAAGGTCAGTATTTCTGCTAATAGAAGATTCTACACTACTTAGTGTAATTCTTGGTTCATATTTATCAATAGCCTCTTTTATAGCAGCAGATCCATTTACAGCAGCAACATCTATATTCTCCCAAATTGAAGCTCTTAATCCACATCCCCAATCTGGTCTATTAACTCTTTCTCCAGGAATAGTTAATAATAACTGTTGTATATCTTGAAGTAATACGTCAAGTCCTTTTATAGTTTTAAAATTACCGTCTATAGGAAATTTACAATCACTCCCAAGTCTTATATTTAATGATTCTTCTCTATTTCTAGGTTTGCTTTGTTGAGCCATTTTCTGCCCCTACTATATATAATAGTATATGCTAAATCAAAGGAACCAGTGCTGCAGTTAGTGGTAAAGGTCCTGCAGGAGGTGGAGTACTGTCTAATCCTACAACTGTTATAGTCAGTTCTAAAAAAGCTTCTCTAAATTTTTCTGCAAATTGTGAGTCTAATCCACTGCCTGCAGGTGGAGCACTAACTAATTCCATTATTTTGGCTTTTCCTGCTACTATAGAAGGGGGATCTAATAATACACTGTTAACAGCACTAAATAAAGTAGCATTTGATTGAGGAGGAATAAAAGCGCCAGCAGCAACATTAAGAGTTGCTGGAAAAATAGTAGTTAAAATAGCTGTTTCCCATGCTGCAGCGAAACCTGCTATTCCTAATGCCTGACTAGGAGTAGGAGGTAGTGCTGCCAATGCTCCTGCGAATACTGGTTCATTAAATACAAAAGTAAAACCAGCAGAACTATCTAAAGAAGTAGGATCTGTTTCTATTTTATTATTAACTCTTTCGGCAGCCCAAGCAGCAAAATTTAAAGCCCAGGATACATCACCTACTTTAGGAAGCGCTTCTAATGTTTGTTTCCATATATCTAAGGAATCAACTGCCATTATAAACTGCCTTTAATAGTGGTTAATAAAACTTTTATATTAGTTAATAAAGTAACTACTGCAGGATTTAGAGCACCTGGCCCCACAGCAGTGAATACTAATGAAGCAGCATTATTAATAAAAGCGTCTAATGTCTGATCATATAAATCCAATAATTCTGCTGTGCTTCCCCCAAGAGCAACCATTCCTGTGGATAAATTCAAAGCAGCTCCTGCTACTTCAGTAACTTTTACTCCAGAAGGTCCTGATTCTATTTTATTTCCTACAGCGTCAGATACTACAAAAGATTGTGCATTTAAAGTAATGTTAGTTCCATTTGTATCAACAATTATTTCAGCATTTTTCATGCTTAAAGAAGTTCCTGTAGGAGTGGAAGCTTGGATTCCATCAGTAGCACTAACACTAAGAGTATCTCCAAATGCAGCACTTACTGTTATTTTATCAGAAATTCCATCAATTTGAGCAGTAGTACTTTGTAGTGCTATATCCATAACACTTAATAAAGAATCTATTTTTATTGAATTAGCATTTTCATCTTCAATCAATATAGAACTAGCTGTAGGGTCATCAACTAAGTGTAGTTTTTTTCCGCCACTAGTTGTTATTCTAATTCCTTTGCCTGTGCCTATAATTGTATCTGAACCATCGTCAAACTCTATTAAATGGCCTCCAGGAGTATAAAATCCTCTATTACTAGGAAAAGTTCTTTGAAATTCTTCTGGAATATCTGGACTACCATCATCATTTAATTTAGTTAATTTTCCCCAAGCTACAGGATGAGTTTCAAATCCTCCATCACATTCTATATATACTATATCACCTATTTCTGGAGGATCAAAAGCAAATGGTAGTCTTAGATAAGGAATCCATCCAGTTTCTCCTAGCAGTGGACTATTGACTCTAATTCTACCCCTACTTTTTGGATCAGCATTATTAACCACTAATGCTCTGGATCTTCCTGCATATCTAGAATTTCCATTTGTATTAGTGGTTTCAAACATTATGCTATTCCTATTTCTTGTGCATATTCATCAGCAGCAGCAGTAGAAGTTATATTTCCTCCAGCTAATGTACTTATAGTTGAGGATGCATCTTCAAATCCAAACAATACTTCATCAACTTTTTCCTTACTAGAGTCCCCTTTTGTTGGAGCAGATGGAACAGGTCCTCCTGTACCTAAACCTTCACATATAGCTATTCCTCTACAATTATAACCATTAGCATCTATAATATGAGACATGTTTTGTATTTGATAATGACCACTATATCTTTTTCCAATGCCTTGAATGTGTATTGGGCCTGGATGTAATTTAGTATATCCTAGGGTATTGAATTCTAGCACAACATTACCTAATTTTTGGCAAGCTGCAGAACTGTTTACTTTCTCTTCTAAATTCGATACTTGATTTGCTTCAGAATCATAATACACATATCCAGAAGTTCTATTGCCAGCAGATTTATGAAAATTTTTTGTTGCTTCTGAATCATTTTCACCAATAGGTTTTGAAGGAACGAAAGTTTCTCCTTCAAATAATACTGCTTTTTCTTTACCTTCTTGACTAGTTACTTGTACTAGTTTTCCTTTATCATCAATTCCTACAGCAGTGGTTTCTGTTATATTTGATACGTCTGCTTTTATTGATACACTTTTTAATATACTATTTGGGCCTTTATATGTTAATAGTTTTGGATCTAATCTAGATATTCTATTCCATTCATTAACTTTTATAAAAACTATTAATGGTTTATTATCAGCAGGACTTAGTATCCATTTGTAATGTACATGATGTCTTCTAGCCAATTCTATTAAAAACTGATGAGGACTTTTTCCTGCCGGTATCTTTCTTATATAATCTGCATCTAATTTATCACCATCAAAACTATCACTTATTATTACCTTTGATCCAGTTATATTCCCAATTTTTCTAACTATATCTGCTGTAGACATATCTTCTGCTTCAGATATATTAAACGGAATACCTGGAATTGAAGGAAATGATAATTCTGTTTTAAAATCAATTGCTTCCACTGGAGTAAGTTGGTCACAAAAAGCGCTAATAGGGAATGTAGTCACAGTTAAAGTTGGATGTCCAGTTTCTGGAAAACTACCTTTTATTATTCCTATTTTACCTATAGCTTTTCTCCAGTTTTGTGGATCTTCTAAATATCCCCAAGTAACTTCTAAAACATTCTTTTCAGAAAATACAAATTCTGGAATTTTTCCCAATGTTTCTACTTCTTCATATCTTATTTCTTTTTCAGGATCATTAGTAGCTAATATACTAGATGCTTGAGATATACTAGCAGAAGCACTAGATATACCTGAAAGTACTTCACCAGCATTTAATGATGTTATTCCAATTTTTCCATCGCCTAGATCACTAAAAATCAAATCAGCTAACATTCCAGTTGAGTTTGAAATATTATCTCCACTATTAGTTTCGATTGGAAATATACTTCTAGTATCAGTTCCTTCTTGTTTGGAAAATGGCTCTCTTGACCCTTCTATAAAAGTAATATTTACTACATCAAATCTACATCTATTAAAAAATTCAGATATTTCTATTTTCTGTATTAATTTATGTATTTCTATAGGCAATTCTACAGGATCTTTACCTTCTGGTCCTATTTTAACTCTAAAGTACGGAGTTCTAAATCTTCTATAATCTGAGGATTGAGAATTTCCAGAAAAGTCTAAAAGAGACATTATTTAAGTCCTAATTTTCCTATTGCTTCTAATAATCTATTTTTAGAAGGTAATCTTAATACAGCGCCTAATGTTAAATCAAAAAATGGATCTCTTAAATTATTAAATTCATATATTGCCCACCACAAATCTGAATTTCCATATGCTTTATGAGCAATAAGGTCAGGTCTTTCTACCAATTCTTTATTAACTTCTACAAAAATATCATCTTCTGCTTCTTCTAACACTAAAGATTTTCTTAATACTAAAAAATCTTCATCACTTCTGTTCTTTGTTTTTTTACCATTAGTATATCTAGAATTTGATTTAAAATTAGCCATATTAAAATCCTAATAATCCGCCAATTCCGCCTAAACCACTAGAAGATGAATCTAATATTGATATTAAATTTCCAATACTTATAGGTTTTGCTGGATATTCATGTAAAGTAAAAGTAACAAATGCTTCCATCGGATTCAGATTAGGAAGCTGTTTAGTAACTCTTATATTTATGTTTGTTACCATCCATACTGGAAAATAGGGAGTGCTAGTTCCTCCTGGCGGAGTATAAAAATCTCCAGATAATCCCTGAGAAAAAGTATCTGCTATTAATAAACCAACTAATGGAGGGCTTTGTGATAGTTTATAATCTTCAGTATAAGTTGGATAAAGTAAGGATCTATAGTAATCAAGATAAGGAGAAATACTTAATTGATTTCCAGATGTAGGGTCAGGTTGGGGAAACAAATCAGTAACTGGCGGCAAATCGATTCCTGCAAAAGATGAAGCTATGTCTCCAACTACTTTAATAGCTGCGTCTGCTAAATCCCCTAAAAAACTTCCGTCAGCTTGTTCTGGATAATGGCTACCGTCTCTAGTTATTAGTGCTTCAAAGGTCACTATCCTAGGTCCACCGGAAACCCATTGATATACTGGGTGGCTTTGACCTGGTACGTTATTTGGTATCCAATTAGATCCTTTATTTTCTTCATAAGAAGCAGGATTTAATAAAAATTTTGCTCTAAATTCTTCTTTATTTATTTTTCCATCTGGGGTAATTCTAATTAATGCTGCTTTTTTCAAACCATCATTAGAATTTGATACACCTGGTTCTGCTATTGATGCTAATTTTTGTTGAGGTTTTCTAGACATTTAACAAATCCCTGATCTTTTAACAGTTGAGGTGGCTTCTGTTTTGACTGTATTAGAAGCTGTTTCTTGTGTAGCTTTCACCATAGGTGCTAAAGCTTCTCCAAAAGCATATTTAAATATTCTACTATACTCTTCTGGAGTTATTGTTTTTCCAGATGCAGAAAGTTCATCCATAGCTGCTTTATAAGCTTCTTTTGCTTTTACTTTTTGTTCCTCTGCTAAAGTATTTATTGTAGTTATAATGCTTGATTTTAATTGTTCTTGTTCTAATCCTTTAGGGAATTTAGGAATTTGTACTTCCCTAGGCGCTAATGGCATTTCTCCTGGTCTTACAGGTACTCTTCTTCTTAATTCTTCTAAAGAAACGCCACCAACAGCTCCAAATCTTGGACTAATATAAGGAGATTCTAATTCTTCTCCTCTTGCTCTTCCTATATTCATTAATTTATAAGCTTCTATAGCATCTTTTCCATAAGCAGGTAAATATTTATCAATAAATTCTTTTGTTCTAGCCGTTATTTCTTCAGCAGAAAAAGATTTTTTTCCTATACTCTTTAGCATAGTTACTATTGCTAAGGCATGTTTTGATCCAGACAATTCTGTTTCTCGTTTAAAAAGAAACCCTTCTAGCATATCATCTATTTCTTTTCCAAAATGCTTATCTATTGCTTTGCCAATAACTTCACCTATTGCTGCAGCAAATGCCGCAGGTAGAATTAAAGATATTGGTGATCTAGGTTTTGCTCCAGTAGTTGGCGTTAACCATCCAGATCTATCAGCTAATCTAACATATACTGGGTTTGATGGTGTACCTTTTTTTCCGAATAAACCTCCAAATTTAGGTATTAATCTTCCTATAAATGGTAGTTTACTTAATAATCCTCCGCCTACTTTAAACAGTTTAAGTGCTGCAAAAATTGCCAATAAAGATCCAATACCTTTTCCTACAGTTTCAAAATTAGTTAATAAATTTTTGCTCCAACTACCTATATCTATCCCAAATAATTTGGAAAATTTATTCATAACAAAGCCAATTGCATTTCCAATACCAACTAAAGTATCTCTAAATCCTTTATATACTCCTGTTCCTAATTTAACTAATATAGATCCAACTCTAGCTAAATTCTTAACTAAATCAAGTAGTCCATGACGACGAAGCAAATCATGAGTTGATTTGTCCATCTGACCAATTCCTCTTTTATAGTTTTCTGTTATACCCAAAAAGGAACTAATTAATTGATAACTACCTTTAAAAACTGAAGTAAATACCCTCCATTTTTCTTGTAAAGTATCTACATTATGTGTAATTCCAAGAAATGCTAGTCCTAAAGTCCCTACTATACCTATAAGCATAGGTATGCCTGTTCCTAATGAACCTAAAGCTAACATACTTAATTTTAATAATCCGTTTACTGCTACAAGTCCTGCTACAGCTCCAGCAGTAAGAGTAACCATTTTAACTAAAGTTATTAATTCTTTATTTGTTTTTCTAGTTCTATCTAGAAATCCAGAAAGATGAAATACTCCTTTAGTTATATTATCTATCATAGGAGCTAACGCTGAACCTATAAATAACATTGTATCTTTAGCTAAGAATTTAAATGCTTGACCAATATCTAATAAAGAATCTGCTATATCTCTTTGTCCCATAAGGGTACTTTGAGTAGCAGCTCTTAATAATTTTAATCCAATTATGTGTCTTTGTGTAGCTGATAATGCTCCACCTGCTATATCTCCATATTTTCTTAGTGCCGCTAATTGGATCATTAATTGAGGATTAGTACTTCTTATTAAATTAAGAAATTCTAAATGGGCTACTGAACCGTCTTTCATAAATCTAGTAAATCTTTTTATTCCTTCTGACGAATCCATTCCTGCCATTTTAGCTGCAGTTCCTGCTCTAGCAATAAACTCTGCCATTTGGTTCATATTTTTCATTATACCTAAACTACTAAGTGCTAATCCTGAACGTAATGCCTCCATTCTATTAATACTATTATCAGTCATACTTGATATAGCTTGGAATAATTGACCTTTTGGTCCCATTGATCTTTCAAATTGATTTACTACACGATCCATTCTAGATGCTTGTAATAATGAATCCGATAACCTTCTAAAAGCGACAGTAAATAGTCCAACAAAAGCAGTAGTAGTAAACATTGTTCTATTAAATTTAACAAAGTCATTACTAGCAGTTTTTGCTGCTTTTCCAGTATTTCTAATAGATTTATGTAAACTTTTTAAACGCTGTTCAGCATTTTTACTTCTGACATTTACATCAACATCTAATCTTTTCTTAGACATACTGTTTCCTATTTAGAAGAATTTTTAGCAATATTATCCATATGGATTTCTTTTAATCTCTTCCTATATGACCAAGGCAACTTGTCTATCTCACTTGGTTGCCACCTAAATATTTCTCCAAAAAAATAATAATCAGATAATATATCAACATCATGAGAAGTATATTCTAACTGACTGTAGCCTTGGTAAGGGCGAAAAAATCTGAATCAAACACATTTAATTTGCTAGTAAATTCTTTTTCACATTTTTCACATACAACTTCTACATCAGTATCTATAGTTCCTTCAAGTAATACATCACTTAATTTTTCTTGCAAATATTGAATATCCGTTGCTTTCAAACTTTCTACATCTTCTTTAGTAACTGGTGTTTTTGTTCCGAGTCTTTTTATAGATAACACTACTAAAGAAGTGATTAATTCATCTTTTTTATTTGTTGTTATTTTTATTACATCAAATAATTCTTTTAAATATAATGGTTTAACTTCAACTTCAATTTTTGCTTTTGGTAAAGTAAATGTTCTTTTCTTTTTATTCAGCATTTCTTTTACAGATAAAGGACTTAATTTAAGTTTATCTAACTTTAACATTAGATTCTTATTGATATGTTGACATTCAGGGTCATTACACATTGCTTCATGGTAAAATTTAGGTCCAAATGTTTTTTCTCTTATTTTAATCAATATTGTTTCTATGTCTCCTGAAGGAAGTTTCCATATCGCTTCTTTAATATCTCCCTTCCATTTTAGTCCTTCTTTATTTTGTAAAGAAATAACTAAATCTTCAAGAATCTTAGGAACATGTCCAATGTTACCTACAACTAAATCTTTATTAGCTAAATAATTTTGTTGTTTTCCTGTTAACTCTTCTACCTCAACGTAATTAAAAAGATCTGGACCATCCAATAGTCCATTAGGCAATTTAACTATCATCATTTCTCCTCGACTTTTATTTAAAATAAATTACCTGCAATTAAACTAGCAGCAGTGCCAGTTAATCCTGGATATGTTACATCAAAGCCTTCATAACCAAGAACCAAAGTTTCTATACTTAATCCATCATCTGCATTTGCATCAAAATCAGATGCTGGTTTATATTCTATTGGAAATGCATTATATAATGTATATTGAACTACTGTTTGTCCAACTCTATTTACATGTTTTATTTTTACAGTTCTTCTATACTGAAATGGATATTCATCAGAACTTCTAACAGCACTAGGACCTAATATTCCAGTTCTATCCAATAAACCTGATTCCTGAGTAGCTGCCATATTTTGCACTAAATCAAAAGCTCCATTAGCCCATTTATTAAAAGAAGTGTCATTTGTTACTCCTCTTGTAAGTGTTACTGGAGTATATGATACTGAATTAGGAATATTTCTAGGATTTAAATGTGCTCCACCTTCAGGATAATCATGTGTAGTTATTTTATAAGAAGGTACACCACAACTAGTAAATCCAGATCTAGTAAAATCATCAATACTTACAATCCATCTAAATTTATCTAATGGATCTTGTAATGCGGATCTAGCCATTATATCTCCTTATAGAAAACCACCAATATCAGTCGCTGTTCTAATTCCTCCAGCAATAAGTGCTCTTTTAGCAGCTTCTCTAGATTCAACTAAAGGTCCATGAAGTTCTGAACTTTCTAATTCTACAAATGCTTCATAAGAAATAGTTAATTCTTCTAATAATATCTCATTTGTACTAGCATTTAAATCATTTCCACCTTTATATCCTATAGGAAAAGCATTAAATAGAAACCAAGCTCTTCTAGTAGCTCCATCTCTATCTAATACTTCTATTACAATATCTCTTCTATAATCAGGATCAAGAATAGGTATAAAATTTTGATTAGATAATAAATCGTTAGTAAAACTAAGTGTATTTATATCATCATTAATTTTTTTATACCAATTGTATAATTCTCTTTTTTTAGATACGCCTCTTCTCAAAGTAAGTGCTTCATATCTCACTAATCCAGGAATTTTCGTGAATCTGGGAGCATCAATATTTTCTCTATAGGGTATCTCAGTTACATTAGATTTTGGCAAAAGTACTTCACTAAATCCTGCACTAACAGAATTATCTTGACTAGAATCTACAGTAGTTAATCCAGTAGGATCAAAATCAAAAATTGTTAACTTAAATCTAAATTTTTCTACAGGATCAGATCTTGAACACCTTGCCACAATAATCTCCTAAGTAAAATGGGGGAGGAAAAAATTCCTCCCTCATAATTCATTATTAATATTCGGGGCTAACTGCAGCGGCTTGATCAGAATTAACGTCAATTTCTTCAAAATCTTCATATGCAAGAGTTAAAGATTCTAATGCTTTCTCTCCATCTTCTGCAGCATTTAAATCAGAAGCCGGTACAAAATTAGTAGGAAAAGCGTTATATAACTTGTATTTTCTTGCTGTGTCGCCTGCTCTAGTTATGATATGAATTGTTACAGTTTTTCTATAACAATCTAAACCACTAACAGGTCTTTCTTTGTCCCTTTGAGATTCTCTATCAAAATGCGAACTAGTATCTCCAGGTTTATGTACTGCTGACATCCATCTATACAATCCATTCATAGATTCATAATCTGACCCTAGAGCAGAAATTAATCCCCTATTCATAACGATATCTTCCATAGTAGAAAGACCAGCACTTTGGCTGCTAACGTCAGGATCTGTTCCTTCTCTATAAGGTACTTTATTAGTTGCTCTCTTAGGCATTTGTATATCATGGAATCCTGCAGTAACAGATGATCCTTCACTACCATCACCATCGCTGGAGAAGACTACCTTGAATCGAAACTTTTCTAAAGGGTCAACTTTTGAACATCTTGCCATATTAAGTCTCCTTTAATTATGCTGAAGGTAATGGAAATTCAAGAGAGATTTCTATAAACCTAACTGCCTTATTAGGTCTAACTTGAACTCTAACCTTTAACAATCCTTGATCTAGATCATCTTGAGTAGGTTCTACAGAAATAACTCTAAACTGCTGACTTTCAGGAAGACCTACAGGAAATAAATAAGCATTATTTCTTAAGAACGACAAAATAGCATCATTAATGCTTTCTTGTGTAGCAGGAGTAAAGTTTTCCCATAGGAATCCCCTTAATCCTGGTTCTAAAGATGCTTTAATAAACTGTAATGATCTCATTACCTGAATAAGCTGCTCATCTGCTGTATACACAGGAGAAGTTCCAGAATCAGCAGTATATCCACCAAAAATTACATTCCCAGAACCTGGAAATGAAGTTAATCTATTAATAAATGCTAATCTTAATGGGCCTGCATCTTCTCTTTCAGAAATAACGAGAGATAATCCCCTAATGCCTGCTAAACCAGCATATCTAATACCAGCCGGAGCATGAGAAGGTCCGCCTACAGAAGTATTAGCATCAATTCTAGCAATAACTCCTGCACAATGTCCTATAGGATCAACAGATTTTGTATCACCTGGACTTGCAGAAGCACCTTCGTCTAAAACTACAACTGGATTAAAATACCAAGCAGCAGTTCTAGATGGGTTATTAATAACTTCTTCTTTATAAGAAATTGCTGAAGGAAGTTTAACTAAAACATCATCACCAACACCAAACGTAACTCCCGGATCAGTTTCTACTGTAATAGTATTAGCGCCATCATCAACAGCACTAATAACGCCTGCATAAGTACTTCCAGAATCTCTAACTAACATACCAGCAGTAACTGCAGAAAGGTCTACTGGACCTGCAGCGCCATCATCAACAGTAATTACATAAGGACCACTGCCTGAAACAGAAACAAATTTTGCTCCAGTAGCAGCATCGTCTTCTGAATTTGCTAATGATATCTCTTCTGGAATTGAGAGTAATGAAAAAGAAGTAGTTAATGTAGCACCCCACAAAGCTCTAACTGTTTCTGTATAATCAATTAAAGAACCATGAACTAGGTAGGCCAATTCTAAAGGTAATCCAGGAACCATAACCAATCCGACATCATCTATAGCATCAAGTGCTCTTAAACCACTCTTATCGGCAGCATTGCCGATAAAATCAGAAGCACCTGGAGAAGAGCCAACATTAACTATAATTGCTGTGTTTCCTGTACCAGCATTGTCAAAAAAACCTTTAACTGCATAATAAGCATCATATCCTACATCATCCGCATCTCCAAAAGTATCTACAAAATCTTCTAAGCTTGTTAGAGAAGTTGCAGTATTAACAGGAGCGCCAACTTTAGATGTGCCTATTAAAAATGCTGCAGTAGAAATGGCTGCCCCAGGAACCTGTACAGTACCTAATGGTAAATCAAATACTTGTACTCGTTCTGGTCCTATATTAGTATTAAGTGCCATTTATACATCTCCATTCTATGTTTATAAATCACCAATTATAACATTTCCATCCATATCTTCAATTGGAGTAGATATATCGTATACAATTGATTCATAAGTTGTTGGTTCTCCGAATCTGTCAACCCACGTTTGTATCCAGAAAGTAAACTCATGCACCCAATATTGAGCACCTTCTATGTCTTTAGTAATATGGTCGACAAAATGAAAAAAGTGTAAATAATAATTAGCATTACTAACTATTTTTGCACCAGAATCAACTGTAAAAGTATCGGGAACCGTATTTGATAAAACTATATCAGTAGTACCAACTTTGTCTATTATTTGGGCTTGAAAAATAGACTCAAACCCACCATCAGAACCTTTTGTAGGATGAAAATCATCAATAATATAAATTCTATCATTAATATTAAAATCTGAATTATTACCTACTTTAATTGTACTACTTCCTCCTGCAGATACATCTTCTGTTAATAGTTCTTGTGCACTCTCTGCAGTTCTAACTACTACTGGAATAGCTGATCTAGGAGGATTAAATTCTTCCCATATTCTATTCAAAACTTCGATATGTGTGTCTCTTTCCTTTGAATCTATTCTAACCATGTAGTATAAATCTAAGGGTATTGGAGCATCACGCCCTTCTGTAATAGTTTCAGCAGTTCCATATAATTTTTCAATAGGAATTGTTGGGTCTAAAACAGCAAATGCTACCAGACTTGTATCATCATTTTGAAGAACATTTCCAGATCTTGTTATCTTTGCGCCCTGATTTGTATCTGGGGAAGTTGTTCCATCAATCTCTATTTTCAAACTACTTAAATCAATCGACAATATATTAAAAGTATTAGTAGAAGCGTCCTCAAATACGTCTCCTACTTTTGCTGTACTTAAATCAAAAGATTCAGTAAAAGTTATTATTCTTGTTGAAGAATCAAAATGAATTTCAGGTAAATCAACTACTAAATCAGACGACAATTCTATTTCATGTGCTCCACTACTTTTTGGAGTAACATTGGATATGATATAAGTGCCTTGATTTAATCCACTTAAAATTCTTAACCAATGTCCAGATTGTGCTTTTGCGATCTGAAAAGAATTAGTTTTAAATATATTACCTGGATCTATATCTCCATCAACATTATAAATTAATATCTCATAACCTTTTGTTCTACTAGTGACAAATCCATTATTTACTGGCTGTTCACAGAAAAATTTTCCATCATACGCTCCAACTTCTCTTCCAGTAAATCTATCTTCTCTACTCTTTAATAATCTCACGAAAAAATGTGGGTATTGTCTATGACTAGTATCTGCACTACTATCATAATAATCCGCTTCTATTGGAGTTTCTACCACTTCTCCAGTAAACGGATCAAAAGTTTGTTGAAGTATTGTTTCATCAACAGTTCTATCTTCATGAAAAGTAATTCTTCTTACTTCTCTACTAATAGCCTCTTCAATATCTTTAAAGATTCTTCTTGACATATTTAGAATCCATATTTTTTAATTAACGTATGTACTTTTCTTATAAATTCTTTCCACCATTCTTCTTTATAAGTAATCATCCAATCTCTTACTGCTTTTAATAATTCAAATTCAAATTCTTTTTCTTCTTCAGTAAAATCTTCATAATCAGAAACTAAACTATAAGTAGTTCTATCTGTAGTTATTTTCTTTTCTATATCAATATTATTTATCAGAGAAATTGTATTTCTATAAGCTGCTACACTGGGAGTTAAATCAGATTTATTTTCAATATTTTCAGTTTTTTGTACCAATTCTTCTACTTTTTTTGATCCTGTTTTTTGAAGTTTATCTTTAGCTAGTATAGTAGCTTCTTCAAAATCTCCATTTTTAATAGTATTTACTATATCAGTAATTTCTACATAATTATTGTTGTTGGGCAGTTGATCTAAAAAACTTTGATAAACCGTCCACTCTGCATAAGGAGTATCACTATCTTTTCTTTCTTTAGTCTTATATTGGTCAAATCTATCTTCTTCTGAATACCCTTCTTTTGATGAACATACAATTTTTAAATATCTATCTATATTGACGTTTTCTAATGGTTTAAAATACCTAACGCCTCCGTCATCTTGAGGAATGGCAATAATAGCTTCACTAAAAAAATTTCTTGCTAGCGTTCTCTGGTTTTCTACGGTATCTCCAGGAGTTATTGGTATTCTTAAAGTAATTCTATGTGATTTATCTACGTTTCTACTTCTCTGTCCCCAAAAAGCCTTACTATCATTTAATTCTAAAAAATTCTTAGCTTTATTATAATCAAGACTTTTCATATCAGTCAGATATTCCATTATAGTGGATTCTGATTTTGATATATCTGCTCTTGGAGCTTCTAATTGATTTTTATCACTAATAACTTCTGGTTGAGCCATGGAGTCAATATGTCTAATTTTGTCATTAATTATAAATTTAAGTTGTCTTTTTAGTTCAGGTATAGATTTTTTTATTGGTTCATCAAAACCATTTTCAATAATATTTTTTCTAAAATCTTTTAAAAATCTAGGATAATCATCAAATGATTTTAAATTTACATTTATTTTAAGTACGTCTGCCATAAAAGTCCAATAATATTAGATATTAACCTCTCCCAAGGGGGACTCCTTGCATAACTCCCTCACGTTTTTCTTGATTAAGTATTTGCTGCCATTCACCTTTCCAAAACATTAAATTCTGATCAGAAACAGAACTACCATCTTCACCTCTAGAAGCTAATAGAATACTCCAAATAGTATAATAAACACAAAAGAGTTTATAATTTTCACTATTACCTCTTTGTTTAAAAAGAGATAATTCTTCTCTTAATTTAACTGTAGCAGATCTCAAATGCTTTTCTATGAGGTTATTTCTAGCTGATAAATCATTAGCATATAATTTTGGTAAATAATCATCTATATTAAATTTCATTGATCTAACATCATCAACTGTAGCATATGATGGATACTTTCCTCCAACAACACCTGCACTTGCTGCTATAGTAAAATATTCATCAAAAAAATCATAAGTAATTCCGCCTAGCACACCAGAATAACTAACAATATAATTATCTAAAGGAGTTATATCAGCAGGAATATCCCATTCAAATTCATATTCATAATCCTGCCCTGTTACTAATTCTCCTTCTATTTCAGCAATTGATAATGGTACTGTACTTCCACTTCTATTTAAAAATGATGGTTCTAATATTCTAGCTAAAGGTTTAGTTCCAGTATCAACTTTTACTGGTACTCCCTCATTAGTAAATATTAATTTAAATTTATTTGTAGTACCTCTTACAAATACATAAGAGTCAATAGGTTCTACTCTAGTTCCTGCAGTTGAGGATATTATTGCTGTCATTAAAATGCCCCCAATACCCACGCTAAAACTGTACCAGCGCTAATTAAAAGACCTAATATCATTCCTGGCACTTTTAGTTTTTGAATAAATTCCATTCTTGCTTGTTTTTTATATTCTTCTACTGCTTTTTCTTGTAAATTTTGATCACGAAGAGGAATTAAAATACTTTCTAAAGTATCTGTTCTTTTTATGTGAGTATCTAAAGATTCAGTATTTTTTATTACCACTTTTTCTATTTCATGTACTTTTTCTTTTACATCTAATACTTGACTATCTAAATCTTTTATATCTGACTTAACTTCTCCTACAGCCTCTAAAATCTCTTTTGTTCTGTCAGCCATTTCAAGTGTCCTCATCTATTATAATAGTATATATCATATCAACTTATTTAATTAATGACAATAATAAAGAGAGCCAATGTTCTTTAGTTAAATAAGCCAAAATACACAAAATTAAAAAAGTATTAATATATTGAAATTTATATAATTTATTGCTTCTTCTTCTAACTTTTATCTTTGTTTTTGGTTTTATTTTTACTCCATTATAATCGGCCATTTTGCTCCTCATTCTTTAGCCTTAAGTATAATTTATAAGGGGTAATCATTGAATCTTCTTTACCATCTAAATATTTAGTTACCCACTCAGTACAAAGAAACATTCCAGTGGTTTGCCACAAATTGTGTTTAGGTAAAGATATATGACAAGTATTTTTTAAAAACATGTAAATAGCTAAATAAGATATAGCTTTTTTATCATAAGGTTTAAATTCATATAATTTTAATAATTTATCTATTTTATCAAAATCAGTTTCACGATCAGAAAGTATATTAATCTCATAAATTACTTTATTTTTTCTTCTAAAATTCTTAGACCACTCTAAATGAATACCTCTAATATTACTATGCAATATAAAACCATATTCAGGAAATTCTAAAGCACAATGACTAACTGGTGCTTTAGTCATTTTCCTTATATTATTTGAGAACCATTCGTCTCTAGTAGTAAATAATATATTCATTATAATTTCTTAGTAAGGTTATAGTTAACAATTATTTTTCTATCACTACCAGCATCAACAGCATTATAAGTAATTCTTAAATAAAGATTAGCTGATATTTTAGCTTGAAGAGGTCGAGTATCTAAGGTATGAGAAATATATAAATTAGTACCCCAAACAGTTCCTTCTCCCATAGGAACCCATTCTTTTTCTATATATTTAGCTACAGAAGGCCAATTTTCGCACAAAGCAGCTCTATATGGTTCTGGTATAGCAGAATCTTTATCATAAACTTCAGCAGTAATATAATCTCCAAATTCAGGATTCTCTATAGTAACTGCTCCACCAGAAACATATCTTTCTGCAGTAAGTTTAAAATCAATTGTTTTGGTACTATTTTTATTACAAGTTTCTATAGAAGTTGTAGCATCGTTTTTTGTTCTATATAAAGGAGCAGCAAAAGGATGAGGTTCTGGTTGTTCTGTTACTACGGCAGTTACTTCTGTTGGATCTGGGATTAAAGCTTCACCATCATGATCAGAAACCAAACCATCTAAAATAGTTTCATCTCCAGAAGAAAGTTCCGATTTAAACCATATATCTAAAACATCAGCTTCTGTATTTATATAATCCAAAGCAGTTACGATATCAGATTCTTGAATAGTTTCTGCTAAGGCATCATTATCTACTTTTCCGTTTAACGTATCATCTGCTATTGAATATGTGTATTTTGTTGAAGCCATTAACTCACTCTCCAGATTTCTATTCTAGCTCTTCTTATATAAGCCGTTTTATTTGACTTACTAGTACAATAATCCATATCAATATTATGTACTCCAGAATCTAGCATTACTTCACTTTTAAAACCACTACATCCCTGCCAGTCACCAACACTTCTAGGAGTTGTTTCAGTTTCTTTTAACGTGGTTGTATCATCAATCTGAACTCTATGTTTAAACTCAAAATTACCGTTAGAAAATTTCCATTCATAATACCACTCTATCTTATAATTTCCAGCAGGTAAACTAGATGTAATTAATCTTAGTTTTCTTTGATATGAAGTATTTGTTGTAGATGATTGATTTTCACTTTCTGCATAATCATAATCAAATACTCCAAATGAAGGGTCTTCTATAGTTACTGTAGCTTTATCATTTCCTTCATCAGTTACATTAACATTTCCTTCAAAATTAATAGTATTTGCTCCGGGTACTATTGTATTATCATCTTCTTGAATATCTGGCTGTGGAGCATCAGCAGCTTCTTCTATAGCATCTTGAACATTATTTGCTTGAAATCCATTAGAAGTATTATCAAATTCATCTCTATGGGAACCGTGTGTTAAATATCTCCAACTTAATTGCGGATTTAAATCTACAATCCCATTATTTATTAAAACTTTAGCTGGATCACTAAATATATCATCATAAATATTAGAATCTTCTTCAAAACGAATTCTTTCTCTTTCATTCTGAATTTCATAATATTCACCAGCACTAATATTTTGACTAGCGTACACAACATCAGTTGCTTGTAAATTTTTTATTTTAATTATACGCATTTATGCCTCTTAAGTGTTTCCACTCAAATCTACTGGAGTATCATCAATAATTTTTAATTCTATTTGAGATATTACATCATTAGCTGTTCCAGAAATTTTTTTAATATATACTCTTATTTTATCGCCTGGAGAAAATGAAATAACAGGTAGTCCTGATACAACTCTCCATTTACTGTTTCTTACTTCTAATGTATAAACCTTATCTCCTGCTGTAATTCCATTTTTATAAACTTCTATATCTACATCTATATTTGAGTTTTTATTATTAAAATAAACAGATCTTAGCTCGCTTTCGTAACCAACAATAGCAGGTACATCAAACCCAGATACGTTTTCAAATTCATGACTCAGCCACTTATCTCCAGCATTTGCATCAGAACCAAATGAGAATTTCTGAATTGCACCCACAACCGTAGTATTTATTACACTAATAGTTATAAATGGCACATTAAAAAAATCATATAAAACAGCTTTTGGAGTATTAGTATAAGAAGTGTCTGTTTTATATACAAGCTTGTAAAGAAATGTAAAATCCTTTACAGCAGAACTTTTTGATACGACCGTACTTAATTCTTCTCCTACTACATCTGTAAAACTATCCGAATTTAGTTGTCCTAACACGCCTATAATTGGTTCATTTATATTTGGAGTTGCAAATACCCATATATTCATATAAGACTTATCATCACAATTAGTTAAAGTCCAACTACCACTATCATATTTATTATACTTAATAGGGTTTACGCCATCATAAGCTACCGGAAAATCTGTTGCGTCTACCTTCCTCCAAACACCGAAAGCTCCTGCTCGATAATATAATGGAAGCTTAATATGAGGATCTAGATACTGTTCAAATGGATTAGTTGGAGTATTGTTATGAACTATATCTAAAACATTATCCTCATCATACAAGATCCCATTATCTAACCCTACTTTTGCGTGTGCATCTAAAGATCCATCACCCTTGAGAATATAATTAATTAAATCAAAGGAATATATCTCTTTAGAAGCGCCTACAGTATTATGCCACCTATCTCGTGTTGACCAGCTCATAGATACTGGATGTCTTTGTTCAGTAAAAAATATTCCTTTTTTATTGGTAGAATCCCAATATATAACAGAAATAAATGCGTAGGGATCATCCAGCTCCCACAAAGTTTGGGAGGCTGTCAGAGTTTCTTGATAATAATAAATATACCATATACCTTCAGTATCATTAATTATAACTGAGTCAGCAGAATTTACTGTAAATGGGTGTCCTCTTATCCAGTATGTAAAATTATCTCCAGTTGGAGTTATAGTAAATGTTCTAGTACTATCATCAAAGTCAATTGAAGAATCTATTCTGTTTGGAAAGCCTGTAGGATCTTTGATTAATTGTCTAAAATCAATTTCTTCTACTGCTTTTTGAGTATCATCATTATCAAAATCATTAGAAGCATTATCAAAAGGAGTTTCTAATGCTTCTTGTATTTTACTTCTCTTCCCACTTCTAATTAACATATTAAGTCCATACTATTACTTGATAGTAAGTATTATCTTCATTAGTATCTAGCTTTAAGTTATCGAATATTCCTGGCATAAATATGGATTCATTAGCCAATAATGTAGTATATTTTGTTCCTCCATCTAAACTAAATTTTATAGCATCCCCAAGAGCATTTGGATTATCTGGATCTCTGGGACCAGGAACATGAATAAAAGCTAATTGTATTTTATCCCCAGAAGTCGGTGTAATAGTAATTGGTGTTCCTGCAGTTGGAACATTGCCATCAAATTGCTCTGGAGTAGCTTGTTTATTATCTTGTATTTCAATATCAAAATCATCAAAAGCCATATTTACACCAAAATAAGTGGGAGAGTTATTACTCTCCCTTAATTATTATACTTTTCTTACATGTATTGATCCTGTTCCAGTAGCATTTCCACCACCAGAACCTCTTTTCTTAGCCTGAATTTTTATATTAAGTCCTGCAGCACCAGCAATTTCTATTCTTCCACTTTCACTAAAATGTTCATCAATACCTGGTAATGCACTTGAATTTAAACGTACTTTATATACTACTATGTTAACTCCATCATCAGTTATAAGTCTTAATACACCATTTTTATCTAAATCACACTGCCATCCATAAACATGTGCAGTTTCTCCGGCACCAACTGCAACAGCACATAAATCTACAAAAGTTCCACCAATACTTCCTACTTCACCATCACCACCTGCAGCCAGATTATCAGTAGCATTATAAGCTTCTGTGCCTTCAATACTAGTACTAATATTACCAGTAATTTTTAAGAAACCATTAGCATCAACTTGGAGAGGTGCATAATCACCATCAGTATCAACTAAAGAACCATCAGAATCAGCTCTAACAGCTAAAGGCATAATACCATAATGCCCACTGGAATGAGCTTCGTCTTCTTGTTGCTTCAGATCATCAATATCAGTTTCAATATTTCCAATACTAGTATCAATGCTATCTAAAGTTAAGCCTTGATTATCAAGTTCTGTATCAATTTCAGTTAATTTTGATAGTACATCAGTATCATGTACATATAATTCACCATTAGTATTTACAAATACTGAAGCATAATCTCCATCTGCATCAGTATTGGCATTTGTAGGTCTGGAATCAGATCTAACTGCTAATATATAAGATCCAACATCTTCATCTTGATGTGCAGAATCTTCTTCTTTTTCATGACCATTACTTACATCTATATCAGCAACAACTCTTAATCTACCATTAGCATCTACTTGTAATGGGGCGTAATCGCCATCAGCATCAACCAAACTTCCTTCAGTATCATTTCTGACAGCTAACATAAATAAGCCAGGATCACCGTTACCATGACTTTCATCTTCTAAAAATCTACCAGAAATTATCTGACGGCCAGTAGAATCAAGCAATAACTCTCTCAATTCAAGATCAGTCATTGCTCCAGGATTCGCTAAATATCTTCCTATTAATAGCCCAAAATCATTCATTAAAAGCCTCCATAGTTATATATTGTTATTTTAGACTTTTTTCCTCAGTTTTTTTGGACTTAGTTTTATTTTTATGTTCATCATTAATTTTAGTTATTTCATCTTCAATCTTTTGCATTTCTGGAAATAATACTTTTGATTGAAATTCATTAGTTTGCTTTTGTAATGTTTCTAATCTTTTATAAAGATCTTTAATCCTTTTATCAGG
Organism: uncultured Candidatus Saccharibacteria bacterium; assembly: GCA_964572065.1. GTDB lineage: Bacteria > Patescibacteriota > Dojkabacteria > JAHIVN01 > JAHIVN01 > CAZNER01. The sequence continues at coordinate 6,888 of CAZNER010000017.1, read as the reverse complement.
TTTAAATTCTTCTAAAATTCCGCATATTACTTGTATATGAAGCATTTGTTTATTAAATTGTAATTGCATTATACTAAGTACCCCTCTAATGCTGTGAAAGTTGTATAAGAAGATAATATAAATCTTTCTACTTTAGCTTCAATTGTTAAAATTTGTCCAGTTGTAAGAAATCTATGAGCTTTAAATTCAAAATATACATTTCTTTGCATAGGACTAGATCTTAATTCTCTTTCAACAGTTCCATCTATTTTTAATCTAAAATTAGAAGGAGTAGAAACAGTAGATTCAACTCCAATTATTCTAGTATCATCATCAGTAGAAGTGTATCTATATATTTCTTCAAAATTGGAAGTAGTTATAGTATCTGGATTTTTATCAAATATAGGATCTGGATAAGCACCTAATGCTACCGTATCACCAGCTTCAGAATCTAAGTTAGTGTTTACGTTAATAGATCCGTCTGGTTCAATGTGAAGAAATGTTGTAGGTCTGTCTGGGTGAGCAATTCCTACTTGATCGTCTTCTGGATCTAAATCTACATCTACAACTATGCTTTGTGCGGTTATTTTAGCGTCCACACAAAGTCTGTATTTTCCTTCAGAATCTTGGATCACACATACTGGGAAACCAGTTTTAGGATCAACTAAAGTTACTCCTCTAGCTACTCCTCTCTGATTTGGTTGTGTTCCAGATGATCTATTAGACTTAGTTCCCACGAATAATATCCACCAATATTAGAATTTTTCTTGCTTTTTCAGCTTAGTAAGTGTTTTGATTATTCTATGTTTCCAGTATTTTTTCTCATCTTTACTAAGTCTGGGAACCTCAATGTCAAATTCCTTTAAACGTGGATCTTGTAAAATATGCATTTTACAATATCCGCTAGGACTAATTTCTAATGCTGTTTGCTTACATAAACTTCCGTTCGCTGTCCTACAATTACAAAAACCTTTTTTTACATGCTCATCTTCTAGTATTTCTGTTTTCTTTTCTTCTTCATGTGCTAATACATTTGTCAACTCTTTTATATATTGAGCATATACTTTTTTACCATAAATAAGTCCAACATCAGAGGTTCTAGTAATAAAGTTTAAATTTTTTAGATGAATTAAAGGTTGCTCATCAATAACAAGTGGTAATTTTCTTAGTATATGGTAATTTTTACTATTTTTAACTACTACAGCAAATCCACCTCTGAATTTAACTCCATTAATAAATCCATTTAAATCTTTAAGTCTGTGCTTTAATAAAACAAATTCTTGATCTCTATCAAGTTGTTTTGCTGGTAATGCACACATTATTTGCTCCTCGATTATTATGATTTAAGGCAACCCTCTTGCGAGGGCTACCTAATTAATTAACTACCTAATGGTAGAACGTCTTTAACACGAGCTAAAGCAAGCCTGTTGTAAAGATCAAAACCACAATACCATTTCATACGATATTGATATGCATTTTCATCTTCTCTTGGGCCAACATATTCAAGTTTAAGACCAGCATTGTTTGCTGAAGTAAAACCAACAACACCTTTAAATTCACCCCAACAACCAACATACATTGCAGAACCATCCGCTCTTTCACCAAGAACTACATCCTGAGCATCAGTAAATACTGCATCATTAGGAGCTTTACGAGCAACCTGTTTGTTTTGTTCGGGATCAAGAAATGTTCCAGTAGAACTAACAGTTAGTGTGTCAGTTCCTTGACCAGCAGAAACTTCCCAACGATACATAACGCCGTCAGAACCTCTCATCATTGCCACATTTGCTCCACCTGCAATGCTTTCAGCAGCAGTTAACGCAAGAGTAGTAGCATTAGAAGAACCTTTATCAAGAGCGCCAGTTTCAGTATTAACAAATTCATAACGACTAATAAAATCATTACGAAATACTGGAATATCCTGATACATAAGTTGAGGTTTCATACTACCAAGACCTGATTGCTGAATCTGATATGCATCAGTTCCACCACCAGTGTTTCTCAATAATACTCTAAGAGTACGAATATCCCTGGCATGCATCATAATAAAATCAACATCACCAATAGTAATTCTATCTATAGCATCATCAAGATCTTCAAGTGTAAATACACGCCCTGGACGACCATCTCTGGCACTTGCTGGATCATCTTCTACCAAACTTAGAGTTTGTGTTGGAAGACCATTATTATAGAATGGATGATTAACATCATCAGCATTTCCAGATTCTGCATCTAGAATTGATCTCATTCCATGAAATTTAGCAGCAATACCAATAGGTCCATTGTTTGCTTGTGTGAGTGCTCCGCCTGGGCGATAAGCATTTATAATTGCATTCATATAAATACGAGCAATTTGCTTTGCCTTAGCAGAAATTTGTACTTGTAGCTGATCGTTAGTTTCAGAAAATTGATCTTCTATTTGACCGTCAATGATAATATCTGCTATGATAGCACTTAAATTAACATTAACATTTTCAAAATCAGCACCAGCCTGATACTTTGTCTGATTCAAATCAGTTCCTGGAGAAGCAAAGTCAGCGGAAGCCAAACTAGCTTCTCTAGTAAAAGTATAAGCCAATCCTTCAAAAACTACAAATGGAAGATATCGAAACCATGTATCAACAGTAACGATGTCTGCAATAATACCTTCAACTAGAACATTGTTAGAAAGTTTTGCAGCTTCAGATAAACTAATTACTTGTGCCATTTTTCACTATCCTTCCTAATAATTATCTTTCTCTGAAAACAGAGTTAGGGTTTCCTCCACGTATTGAGTCAAGCCCTGCTTTAATTTTTTGAGCAGAAGTCATTTTCTTTATTTTGTCACGTTCATCACTTTCAAGTTTTTCTTTAGTAATTCTCGCTCCATCTTTAGCTCCTGGGACATCGTGATTTACAACTATTGTTTTATCCTCAAAAAGTCCCTGTGCTTTTGCTTCTGCTAAAGCAGACCAACCTTCTCGTGGGTCTGAAAAACCTTTAACCATACTTTCGGCAAATTTTTTAAATTTCTCAGGAATTTTATTAATTTCTTCATTAATTCTTTCCTGATATACCTGTTTTTGAGCCTCTCGCTCCGCTTCAAATTCGGAAACTTTTCCTGTCATATCATCAATTCTATTCTCATATTCTTGTTTGAGTGCATCCATTTGAGATTGTAATTCAGTAATGACAGTTTCTCTATGAGCAAGTTTTTCTTCTAAATTACGCTTCTTGTCAGCTTCATTAGCCTCCATAGTCTCTAACTTTTTCTTGGCTTTTTCAGCTTCCTTAAACTGCTCAGTAAGAGTATTAAGTTTCTTCTCCATCTCAGTTCTTAAGGCTTCTAATTGCTCCTTAGATTTTATTCGTGTAGTTTTAGCTTCATCCCTCAATCTTGTGACTTCCTTTAGGGCGCTTTCTTTAGTCCAAGTATCAGGATCTTTAACTGTCTTGTCTGGAGCATCAGTAGTTTTAGAACTTGCATCTTTGGAAGAAGTGTCCGATTCAGTTTTAGATTTCGTTTCTTTATCAGTTTCAACTTCACCTAATAAATTAGTACCTCTACTAACCTTATCAGAGGTCGTATCTCCACCTATTGGAGTATCAGAAGTTGTGTCTGTATTTGCATTTGAACTCTTTCCATCTGCGTTCACTGAATCATTAGCTTTCTGTCCTAACGTTGTTAGCAGGTCATCCTTTTTTGACATTGTCATAATTTGTCCTTTCTAGCTCTACTAGAATATTAAAAATTAACGCTTATATCCTTGATCAAGCATGTCTACGCCTTGACCAAAAGTATTAGCAAAACCATTTTGCATCATTTGATTATAATAGGGATTATGTGATTTCGATTTCATTTCTTCAGAAGTAACTGGAACTATTCTTATCTCGCTAATCATACCTGGAGAAAAAGAAGTAACAATTGGATCAGTAATTTGAAATGGTTTACTTTCTTTAGCGCATTCTTCCCATTGACTTGTTAATTCTACCCAACAATTAAAACATTCATCATAATTATTGGATTCTAAAGCCACAATATGATTTTGATCAGTTCTCAAAACTAATACTTCATATACCATTTTTTGTTCTTTTAATTGTTCCATGTTCATCCTTGATTATTTTTTCATTTGTTCTGATTTCTTTTTAGCATCCTTTGCTTTATTATCTATTTTAGGTTTACTAACTTCAGGTTCTTGCTTTTGTTGTCCAGAACCCATTGATATGCTATTCATACCAGAAGTTTTAGTTCCTAATCTAGAAGAGGTTTGTACTGCTTCTGTAGTTTGAGCAGCAATAATATCTGCTTCTTGCAATATTTTGGCTCTTTCTACATCAATCTTAGCATCCTCTTTTGATTGTTCCATTTTATCTTTTCTATGTTCTTTAATTTCTTTTTTAACCTCATTATCAGTCATATGAGGATACATTTCTTTATAAACTTTTCTATCACCAGTATCCCTAAGTTTATTTTCCATAGTAATTTCTTCCATCTTAGTTTTGGGATCAACTGGAAATTTAGGTTCTACATAAGTTACTTCAAGTTTGGAATTTTCTGAGAATTTTTTATCTCCAATTTTATCATGATGAGTATTCCATAATTTTTTAATAACTTGAAATAATTGTTCTTCTCGTTCTTTAAAAAGTTTACCACGCCTTCTATTTTCGTCAATAACTCCAGCCTTTTCCATCCAAAGAGCAAAGCCTGAAGGAGGAATATTATCAGCATATTTTGGTCTAATACCATGATTAATTCTAACTATATCAGATATAGACTGGATAGATTTAATTAACCCTGTAATATCTGCAGAAGGGTGAGCAAATTTAAAATCACCTTTTTCACCAACTGCTACGGCAGTATCAGGACCAATAGAAAAACCAAGTGCATTAGCATCAGCATTTCCGTCTCTGTATAATCCCAAACCAGCATCAAATGATCTAAATTGACCTCCAGCTCCATGACCTGTAAATCCACCAAGTCCTCCAAATCTAGATTGAGCAGATCCGCCCCTTAATAAATTATAGTCATCAGCAGGTCTACCTTGTCTAGTACTAGTAGGTCTTTCTACTCCAGATACTACTGGAACTCCAAACGATTGGAATTTAGCTATATGATTAAGATCAGTAATTCTCATATTTATAGCATGATTTGCATAAATAAGTGGTTCGTTTATTGGTAAAAAATAATAATGTGCAGGATCTTGATTAAAAAATGGTACGGCAGGAATCATTCCATATGGATTTTTGGTTTTATATTGGTTGCCTTTATTATCAATCTGCATATGAGATCCAGGACTCCAATAAATTGTATCAACAGAAGAGTATTTACTAATCTCTCCTTTTTTAGTTTTATCAGCATCACTCATACCATAAGTAGAAGGGTCAGCAATATTAATACTGCCCATAGAATGCCCAATAGAGCCACCAAATCCCTGAAATTTAGTTCCAAAACCAATTAACAACTCAGTTATATAATATGGTGAAGCTCCATGTTTTATATCATAAACTCCACTATGCATACAATCTAACTGAACTTGTCCACCCTGATTCTTCTTAACCATAAATCCTGTTTTTGGATCAACAAATGAAACTTTTACTAATACTGTACCTAAAAGCCTACACCATCTATCAACTTTGTCTAAAAGCATGCGATATCGACTGTGGTTCATAATTTCATCCCACAGCTTTTGATCTTTATCTAATACTTTTCCATTACCATCTACTATTTTATATATAGCATCTTCTTTGTAAAGTATTGCTGTTTCATCAACAATTTCTCTTGTTAGATTTACTGGTAGTATTTGTTGTTTTTCAGGATTTCTAAATTGTCTAACCAAATCAAGCCATACAAACTCATCCTGACGGCCTTCATAAAAAGCTAGAGCAATTTCAGTGATCCATTGCCTATAATAGATATCTTCATAAAGGTAAATCCCTACTGAGGATAAACCTCCCATTCTACTTATAGGATGGTTACTTACTCCTAGGTTAAAAGACATAATTCACTCTCAAGTGTTATATAAAATTAATGAATTGTGAACAAGTCTCTAACTTGAACAAATTATTATTAATCTAATTTTTCTTTGTTAGGTTCTTTTACTGGATGAGATTTAGGAGGAGTAGAAGGATGATCACCATGAGATGGTTCTTTTCCTTTGTGTTCAGGAGCCATAGATTGTTTTCCATCTAATTCCCCAGGAGAACATACTGGTTGTCCCTGTGGCCTCTTCCATTTTTTATGTTTAGGAGCTGCTGATTGATCTCCAGGTTTAACTTTCATATCTTTTCCTTTTCCCATTACTTTTTTCTCCTTTTTTTAGCGTAAGCTGCTTGTTTTGGGTCTATAATAGCAGAATTAGTTTTACCATCATCTTCTAAAGTAAAATTTCTAGCAGAATCAAACCATTCCTTAAGAGTCTTTCTTTTATCCACTTTTGGTAATTCTTCGAACTCTTGATAAATTTTACCAGACTCAGGAGGATTAACTCCGCCTCTTGGTTTTCTTATATCTTTATTTTTCTTTTTTCTTGCCATGTAATTTTTCTCTATCTATATAATTCATAGGATTAAGCAATTTATCAGCAACACCTAGAAATCCTTTTCCTTTCATTCCTGCTGCTCTATCAGTTAAGCCTTTAACTGCCATAGCAAATGCATCACCTATTCCAAGGTTTCCAGTTTTTGGAGTTTCACCTTGGTCTTGTTTTGCTTTTTTTACTTTTAATTTACCTTTTCCTTGTTTAATATCGCTCATTATGTTAACCTTCTTTCTCTTAGCCAGTTCAAAGCAAATTCATTTACTTTTTGTAATCTCTGTTGGTAACTTAAATTTTTATATTTATCTTGTTTGTTTGCTCCTGCAAATTCACAATATATTGCAGCATACAAAGCATTTATTATATGGGTTTTATTTGCTGTTTCAGAAAGCAT
>CAZNER010000016.1:0-33952 GCA_964572065.1 uncultured Candidatus Saccharibacteria bacterium | reverse complement strand
ATTGTCAATACAAATTCCCTACTCTATCTTCTCTTTTTGTTACTATACTTATCTCTTAATTTTGCTTCTTTAAATTTTTTCAATCTCCCAGGAAGATAAAATATCCGATATATCAGTGTATATATTATAATACCCAAATAAGCTAACGGTATTAACACTAAAAATAACCTCATAGATAAAAATCTTACTCCTTCTGACCTAATTAAATTATATAGCAGTAAGAATAATGTATTAGAAAACCAAAAAAATGATATTTTCCTTATAAATCTATACTTGGGTTTAGAATCAAAAAATAATTTGGATACATAAATAAATCCAATCATCGAAAAAAATATATTTGCCAAAACAAAAACATAAATCCATTGTTCATAAATAAATATTTCCGTAGGATTACGATCTAATAAATAATCAAGATCAGTAAGTTGCTTTAAATTGATATCACTCAATTTAACCTGTCTTAGATTGTTAATAAAATTATTTAACTTTTCCATATATCAAAATAAAAATAAATAAAACCTAATATATTATAACAAAAAAAGCTATCTTACTAAAAAGCAAGATAGCAATTTTTGTTATCAATTTTATACTAATATGGATTATTCTTTTACCATATCGCTAATTACAGGAACCTCGAATAGCTCGCCATTATTTGCTTTCACAGCTCCAATAATTCTTACAGCTAAACTTACAAGTCCCCAAACTGCCGAGATTGGAAAACAACATATCCCTATAAAAGCAAAAGAGAGTATCGTACCTCCCAAGATCAAAACCACTTGAAGAACCACATCAACTACACCGAAGTACAAAGAGTGCTTTGCACACTTTTTTGTAAATGGATCTTCATCATTCATAAAGATAAAACTCGTAATTGGTGCAAAAACCCATGCCAGCAAAGCATTAGTTCTGTTTTTACTTGCACTTGAAGTCTGTTTCTTTTCCTCTGCCATTTATGAATAAATTAAAAAATAAAATTATATTATATTAAGTATAAAAATAAATACTATTATTGTCAATACAATTTTGCAAATAAGTTAAATCAAAATCTTAATCCAATAAACCTTTCTTATAAACACGCCTTTTATTCCACCATGCTCTTTTATTAAATTCCTTAGGTAAAGGTATAGAAAAATCTCCTGCATCACAAACAAAATAAACCCCATCACTCCACTCGTCACCTATCCTCATATTGTATAATTTATCATTTTCCCAGAATCCAATAGACGCTGTCTTTATACAAACTTTAAAACCCAACTCCTCTGCAGCTTTAAGTATAAAAATACCACTATGCATTGGAGAGTTTATTGAATGGACTTCAATTACCTTTGGCTTTATACTCTTTTCTTTAAGATATAACATTAAAGATACTACTGTAGCCCCAGATCCAGTACAACATTCCGCTACAATTAAAGCAGAATTCCTTTCAATATTCGAAAGGTCTAATCCTGAAATACCTGTCCACGTACCTCCATCTTTTTTAGGTAATCTTTTGAAAATCCCTCTTTTTCTATACTTATCCTTCACATTATAAACAATTCCTGCAAGGGCACCTGCACGTAAAGGTTCTAAAATAAAAATCTCTTCTTTCTTAAATCTCTTAAAACTCTTTTCTGCATGAATTTCCATCAAATCAATAACTAATTTTTGATACCGGAATCTCGACTCATGGTCAGTATAAGGATGAACATTACATATCTCAGTAAGAGTTCTCATTTTAGACTCAACTATTTTTTTATACTTGCTATCAAAAGCTAATATCTCAAAATCATCCAAACTCTTATTTATTCTATATTTCTTAGGAATCTTATACCCTCTCATCCACTTAAAAAATTCCTCTTTAAAAGGAACAACAAAATCAAATTTATTTGGAAATCTTTCTGTGTAATAATCTTCAAGACCATCCACTCCAACTTGACTACCATCTTTGTTCCACAAGGGCTTAATAGAGTTAATATTTGGGAAATCTATACGCGGAGGTTTATAATCTAATAAATTATTCATTTGAAGGAAGTAAAAATTAAACTAAAAATTTTATTGTAAATTATACATCCTCTTTACCTCAGCTACAGTAGTTATGTCGTCAACATTTTTATCTTTCCTATCAAATTCAAACATTCTCGGGAATCTCAACGAATATCCCTTTCCCTCATTCATACCCGCCATATGATTTGGACTTTTTGTTATTTCATCAGCTTCAACAACCGCAACAACTTCGGGTTTCACCCAAACATTAGGCTTTAACTGCTTAGAAACTAAAACACTCCTTGGCTTCTTTCCAACAGATATACTATCAAGTTTATCTTTTATCTTTTTCCACTGACAATCAGTAACTCCAGTTCCAACCTTAGCTATTGATTCAAATTTATTAGTATTCTCATTTTTAACTCCTACTAAAAAGGCCCCTATACCAAACTTAGCACGATCTCCATATCCACTGAAATATCCTAAAACAACTGAATCAATATTATCAATTAGATGTCCCTTCTTACTCTTTTTAAACTTTATCCAATCAAATCCCCTTTTACCAGGATAATACTCTGAGGAGGGATTCTTTGCGATAATTCCCTCTAAACCCGTTTGAACATAACCATCAAATAAATCTCCCATCTTTTCTTTTTTGGATACTTTATTACTTGGTGCTAATTTAAAAACATCTTGTTTATCAGCATTTTTAAAAATCAAACTAATAACATCTACCCTTTTTGATAAGGGCTCATCTAAATAACTCTTCCCATTACAATATAGTATGTCAAATACATAGGCATTAATAGGTATTGATTGAGATGTATCTTTGATTTCATACTTCCTCTTCCTCTTCATGGTCTTTTGGAAAGGTACTAATTTATTAGTCTCAGGATCAAAGCCTACAACCTCACAATCGAATATAACCGACTTAATTTTTAACTTATCCAAAGCAGAAAGCAACTCAGGAAACATATCTGTTAAATCTTCCAAATTTCTAGAAAAAACCATAATTTTCGAACCCTTTTCCTTAGATTTATCCTTACTTTCAAATTGTTTGATCTCTCTGGTTCCAATTATATCTTGATCATAATGCACTTGGCATCTTAATCCATCATATTTAGGCTGGACTATAGCCGGTGAAAACCTTTCTAAGATTTTTTGGAATGTTTCCTCACGTTCACAATTCATTGAAGCTATTGGTATTCCTAGATTAATTGATATATCTTTTACCCCCTTCACTCCCTTTTCTTTAGCAATCTTTACTATATATCCAATATCACTTCTTACTCCATAAACTTTATCTAACAATTCGCGTTTGCTTTTATCTCCAACTAATACCACTGACAAAGCATCTAAAATACTCTTGTCACTTACCCCAAGCCGCATATCACCAATAATAATTCTAACAATATATCTAGATGAAAGAGAATCGCATAACTTTAATAATTCAACAACGTGATTAATCTTTGCATCTACTGACCCTTCTCCTTCTAAACTAGCAATTTTCTTCAAATCATCATAAACTTCCTTAATATTTATTGAAGATTTAAGATTCTCAATATACTTTTCTGCAACAAGTCCTAAATCTCCCAGATCTCTATAAACAGACTCAACTTCATCTATACCTTTACCCGATATCTCTTCTAAAACCCTTAATATTAGTTTTTCAGCAACATTAAATTCTAAAGATATAAAACGTGGTACAACTCGTCCCTGCATTAAATACATAGCCTCTCCCACCTCATTATAATCAAGAACTTTAATAAGATCTGACACAATATCCTTCATTAAGTTTCTTGAGGAAGCTTTTTCAATATTTTCCAGGGTAATAGCAAATTCACTAAATTTCATAAATCATTTACAAGAATTATTTTAATATATATCTGGCAGCCTTAGTCCGCCCTTTCTTTTGAACAACTCCTTTTTTAATCAAATCTTTAAGATCTCTCAATATCGTGTCATCACTAACATCCCTAAACAATTTTTGCCAGTCCCTATTCTTAATTCCTCCATGCTTTTGAATAAAACTAATTATCTTAATCTGTCGATCATTCAGAGCTACTTGACCAATCTTTTCACGCATCTTCAAATCTTTACTCAAATCTAGTATTTTATTTTTAATTCTATTCAGCTCACAAGCAAGTCCCTTAGCAAAATACTCCAGCCAAATAGTTAAATCATCATCATTATCTTCTACGCTAGCTAAAGCATCATAATACTCCTGAAGATTCTGATCATAATATTCTTCAAGAGAAAAGAACCTTTTAATATCATATCCATCGATATAAAGACTATAAGTTGCTATAATCCTTGCTGTCCTCCCATTTCCATCGGTAAATGGGTGAAGCCTATTTATCTCATAACAAATAATGCCAGCTTTAATAATAGAATTAATTTTGTCCGATTTCTTCTCTAACCATCCAGCCAAATCATCAACAGCACCCTCTAAATACTCCGGTTCAATAGGTTCAAAAACAACTTCATAAGTTTTTGAATTAAGAAGTGCTTCTTCACATTTCCTAAATTTACCCAGCTCACTTTCAGGTAATATTTTATCCATAACTATCTTATGAATTTTACATATAAAATTTTTATCTATTTTATGCTTCTTACTTTTATTTATATGATTTATAACATTTCTATAATTAACGATTTCTAATATATCTCTCCTTCTTACAGTGCTAACACTTTCACCTTCAATTATCCTCTTTGCCTCGTCAAAATCCAGCTTATTACCTTCTATCTTAGTTGAAAAATGTATAGTTCTTTCCTTAGCCTCCTCCCTAAATTTTCTTTCCCAAGCCGGGACTAATGGGGCATTATCAATTATCTGCTTGGAAGCTTCAATCTGTGATATATAATCCAGCAAATTATTTGTAATAGAATAGTCCGGTTTGTACATATTATTATTATACAAAAATAAGAGAGAAATGCTAATTCAATATTTAATAATTGTTTACTATAAGACTATTTGATATAATTTCTAAATCAATCTATTAACTATAAAAATATGGGAACAGAAAATGAAACATTTCCTGTAAGTATCGAACAAATAGTAGCAGTTATAATTGCCGAGGTAGAACACAGATGCACCACAGAACACCCAGCTACAACGAGATTACGAGAATCATTAGAAGAATACTATACTAATGAACAAATAGCGATACAACCAATTTTAATTCTAATTAAACAAATAAAAAAATATAACTTTATTGGAAAACCAGAAATCCAGGCAAATTTTCATAGACTAACTGAAGCATTAGAACAACTTACAGATAAAATTAAACAAAGACCAACAGAACTTTCTGCTGCTAAAGACTTTGTAGATGCTAGAAGTGACATAAACTTATTTAGAGATATTAGACGTATAATAGTAGGAATTCTAGTACCTCAGTATCCTGATTATTTTGAAACTGGTCCCGAAGCTCATAATCATAAAGATCTTTTACTAGAAAAAATAGAAAATATGCTGGATGCATTAATTACTGCACGAAGAACAGTATTATATCTAGATACTCTTGATGAAACTATCTCTCATACTAGATCACTAGCAAATTTATCTTCCGCTCAAAGACAAACCTTATCAAGATGGTCTACTCTAATTCAAACAGAAAGACCCAAAATACTTAGTGAATTTCCTATATCTCCATATAAATCCACCTTTGATACTTTAGCTACAATTGACCTAGAATATAGAAGAATTAGAGAAATTAATGATTCTCTTAATTCATTAGTAGCAGCTCGTGGTTTATTTCGTAGACTTGGTAGTTACCAAATTAATCAATTACCTGAATTATCAGAAGCATTTAAGACAGCACAAGCAGCACTTTGCAACTTACAAAATTGTATCACGAGTTTATACAACGATCTATTCTGCATAAATAGGGATTTAAGAAGACATTTTAACACCTATTATCCGGATAAATATGTTTATACTGTAATTATTGACGATGGTTTTCAAAGTATCATAATAACAGGCTTCCAATTAGGAAAAACAATTATACCATTAGAAACTAACAATCCTAAATTCACTGTTAGGATAGAAACACCAACTATTGCTTTTGCCCAAGGTAGTTCAGAATTAATTCTATATCCAGATAGAGGATTGCCAGTACTTTTTCCAAGACATTCCCTTTGGCAAATCATGGATGATGGATCACTAAAAAAAAGGTCAATAGTAAGCTTCCATAGAGGATATGATAGTCCTGCTCAATCTGCAGCTTTTAATTTATAAAATACATTATCTCAAAACATAATAACTTCCTTTTGTTTTACCTATCTGCTTTATATACCCCTTTTCCTCTAAGAAATCTAAATCTCGTCTAATAGTTCTTTTCGATACTCCATTAATCACTTCTGCTATCATCTCATTGGTTATTTCCTCTTCTTTATCAAAAAGACTTAAAATTCTTTTCTGCCTCATATTTAAATTATCTTTGGCAGATTTAACAACAAATTTAGTTTTGTTCAGAAGCTTTTTTCCTCCCTTTTTTATCTTTTTACCTTTATTCTTAGCAGAAGCAATGGCAATAGCTACACCAATTCCGGCAGCTATACCATAAACTGTAAATCTAAAAACTTTTTTAGTGACAGAACCTTTCTTGTCCATACTTTTAATTATATAATTTTACAAAATAAACTACTTAAGTTCAATAATAAAAATTAATGTATCTCTCCTAAGTTTTTGCCAACATAAACATCTACCTTGATAGGAACATCCAATGGATAAACATTTTTCATTATATTTTTTACATCATCAGTGAATTTATCTAAATCTATACTCTCACTGCATTCAAATACTAATTCATCATGAACCTGCAGAAGCATCTTAACTTTATCTTTATACTCTGCCTCCATGAATTTATTAATATCTATCATAGAAAGTTTAATCATATCTGCAGCTGTACCTTGTATAGGAAAATTTCTTGCCTCCCTTTCAATAGATTTTTGTAAAAAAGAATTAGAAGACTTCAAGCCATAGAAATATCTCCTTCTTCCGAACAAAGTCTCAGCAAATCCATTAGATCTTACTTTATTTATATATACTACAAAAAATTCTTTAATTTTTCTAAACTGCTGAAAGTACTCACCAATAAACTCAGATGCCTCATCAAAAGAGATCTTTAAGGATGAAGCAAGCCCATGTGGACTCATACCATACATAATGCCATAATTAATAGTTTTTCCAATCCTTCTTTCCTTCTTAGTGACATCATCTATCTCTTTATCGAACAATTTAGCAGCTGTTAAAAGATGAACGTCTACGTCCTCTTTAAATGCTCTTTTCAAATCTTCCTCTCCGGATAGATGAGCAAGTATCCTCAATTCCTGTTGTGATATATCAAGTGAAACTAGATTAAATTTCTTTTCGGGAATAAAAGCTGTCCGAATCTTCTTGCCTAATTCCGATGCAATAGGAATATTCTGCAGATTTGGATCAGACGAGGAAAGTCTTCCTGTAACAGTAACGGCTTGATTAAAACTACTATGAATTCTGCCTGTTTCTTCATCAATACACTTAAGTAATGCACTGGTATATGTACTTTGTAACTTTGTTATTTCTCTATACTTTAATATTAACTCAACAACAGGGTGAACACCCTCCAAATCAACTAAAACACTACTTCGAGTAGAATAATTACCTGATTTAGTCTTCCTCTTTTTAGGAAGATCAAGCTCTTGGAATAAAATTTCAGAAACTTGTTTAGGAGATGATATATTAAATTCATGCCCAACACATTTATATACCTCGTTTTCAATTTGAACTATCTCTTCTGATATCTTTTCATTAAAGCTTTTTAAATATTCTTTATCAACTAGAATACCATGTTCTTCCATTTTCGCTAATATACGAATAAGGGGCATCTCAATGCCATAAATTAATTTTTTAATATCCCAATTCTCACATTTAAGTATTCTACTCTCTTTTGCTACAATTTTAATCTTATCCCTCAAAATAATATATACCTTAAATATTGCTTTTATTTTTTCAATATTAATATCATCCAATTTCTTCCCTGAACACTCCTTTAATTCGATCTGATTATCTATAACTTTATCACAGTAATTAAAAACAATATCAGAAAATTTCACACCTCCTTTACCTCCTTGTATCACATATGCAGCTATCTCAATATCAAACACATCATACTTAACATCTACCTCAATATGCCTTAAAGCATGTATAGAACTTTTAATATCATATCCGATTTTTAATATGTCTTTACCTTCAAAAACCTCTTTTATTAATCCGCCTAGAAAATTCAATTTCCCCTTATCTTGTATCAAATCAGCATCAATACAAAATATTTCTACTCCATCTAAAGTTATCAATAGTTTTAAAATTTCCATTTTTCTAATATCTTTTTTATTCTCTAACTCTAATTCATACACAAATTTTTTCTCGTCTTTAATCCTACTTATCAACTTTTTAATTTCTTCCTTACTTTTAATAACATTAATATTATTTTTATCGATCTGTTCTCGTTTCAATATATCTCTCTTCTCTTTTACTTTACTATTTATTTTCTTTAAAAGAGACCTGAATTCCAATCTTTCCAAAATATTTCTAACATCATCTTTATCCCATCCATCCCACCTACAATTTTCGACATTATATTTTAAAGGTACCTTACTATTTATTCTTGCTAGATCTTTACTCAAATATGCCTCTTTTTTATATTCAATTAATTTATTTTTATAACGTGTATTTATTTCCTCAAGATGTTTATAGACACCATCCATGCCTCCATATTTAGATATTAGATCTACCGCCCCCTTCTTCCCTACCCCCTTAACACCTGGGATATTGTCAGATGGATCTCCATATAAAGATTTAAAATCAATAATCTGACTAGGTGATAACCCCATTTTCCGTTCCACATCTTTAATTCCAAATATTCGAGAATCCTTAAAGTTTCTACCCGATAAATATACCTTAGTATCATCATCAACAAGTTGAAAAATATCCTGATCTCCAGTAACAATAACCTTCTCAAACCTTCTCATCTTCTCCTCTTTCTCTAAAGTACCAATTACATCATCAGCTTCATAACCTTCTACCTCTAAAATCGGAATCTCAAAGGCTTTTAAAATCTCTTTAATCCTAGGAAACTGTGAAGCAAGTTCTTTGTCGATAGGTTTCCTATTTGCCTTATAATCGGTATACATTTTATGTCTAAAAGTAGGCCTATCTACATCAAAAGCACATATCAGATAACTTGGCTTTAGTTTTTCAACAATTTGAAAAAGAATAGTCGTAAACCCATATACAGCATTTACAATCTCCCCTTCTGAAGTAGATAAGGTAATAGGATAAGCATGATATGCCCTATGTACTATAGAATTAGCATCAATTAAAACAAACCTTGGTTTCTCTTCCATAAATTATAACGTTTTTAATGAGGAATTAAAAAATTATCTCTATTCTTTAAACAGCTCTTCGAACTCCTCTGATTCAACAACTTCTTTCTCTATTAGTAATTCAGCTAGCTTATCAAGTTTATCCTTATTCTTTTTCAATATATGCATAGATTCTTTATAAGCATCCTGAATCACTCCCTTTACCTCCTCATCTATCTCCCTTGCTGTCATCTCAGAATAATCTCTCTGCTCGTTATAAGCATATCCTAAATATTTTAAATTGTCGCTTTTACCGTACTCAACTAATCCTAACTTATCACTCATACCATATTTCTTTACCATCTTCCTAGCTAAATCTGATGCCTTTTCTATATCATCAGCAGCTCCTGTTGAGATATCCCCAAATTTTAACTCTTCAGCGACTCTACCAGAAAGAAGAGTCTTAATCTTCGAAAGAATCTTTGTTCTTGTAGTCAATATTTCATCATCCTCAGGTAGATATAAAGTGCTACCAAGAGATAACCCTCTTGAAATGATAGTTATTCTATGAACTGAATCTGCCTCTGGTACAAATTTAGAAACAATAGCGTGTCCGGCCTCGTGATACGCTATCATTTCAATATCCTTCTTTGTCCTTCTTCTTTTTCTTTCTGGTCCAACAACTACCTTAGTAGCAGCCTCTTCTATATCATCACTTGATATAGATTTTCTATTTGCCCTCGCTGCTATAATGGCTGCCTCATTTAACATATTTTCCAGATCGGCACCTGAAAATCCAACAGTTCTCTTTGCAACCTTCTCCAACTCAACATCCTTTGCAAGTGGTTTGTTTCTTGAATGTATTTTAAGAATTTTTTCTCTTCCATCAATATCAGGCATATCCAAAACTACTCTTCTATCAAAGCGTCCTGGTCTAAGAATAGCAGGATCTAACACATCTGGTCTATTTGTCGCAGCAATAATAATTACATTATCATGCTGCTCAAACCCATCCATTTCAACCAATATCTGATTCAAAGTCTGTTCTGTACTACTACTTTGTATAGTAGTACCACGCTTTCTAGCAACAGCATCTATCTCATCAATAAATATTAGTGCTGGAGCAGCATTTTTTGCCTTTACAAATAAATCTCTAACCCTTGAAGCCCCAGCTCCAACTAACATCTCTTCAAATTCAGCTCCTGATGTATGAAAGAATGGCACATGTGCTTCACCAGCAACAGCTCGTGCGAAGTAAGTCTTACCAGTACCGGGAGCACCTACAAGTAACAATCCCTTAGGTATACGAGCTCCCAATTTAATAAATCTTTTCGGATCTTTTAAAAATAATACTATCTCCCTCAACTCTTCCTTTGCCTCCTCATAATTTGCAACATCCTTAAATGTAACATCCGGCTTCTTCCCAAATACTAACTTCGCCTTACTTTTTCCAAAAGAAAAAAGTTTATTCCCACTAGATTGAACTCCTCTGACAAGAAATAAACCCAATGCAATAATGCCTACAAATAACAAAACATTGAAAACAGCATTAAAAACTACTACCCAATCAATTGAAGGATTACAATATCTTACAGGCACTTCACTCTCATCTAAATCCAAACCATCCTTACTATATAAAAATGTTGTAAAGTCAACCTCTCCTTTAATTGCAACTCTCTTCTTATCACTATCTTTAAGTACCTCTTCAATTTTATCATCACAAATAATAAATTCCTCAACCCTGCCCTCCTGTGCATCCACATATAATTGTGAAATTCCAACTTCTTCAACCTCTTCATTTGTAAATAATCTATAAAAACTACTTATTGCTAAAACAATAACAAGCAAAATAGGTAGTATATAATTAAACTTCCTCCTTTTTTTCATAGGTTGAAATCTAATTACTCTTGCCTTTGATTTGTCCTTATCACTTTTAATTTTATCATTAACTCTCTTTTCTTTTTCCATTATTAAATCTTAAAAATATTTATATAATCTTATAGTAGGGGCGGGAATCGAACCCGCGACCTCAGGCTTATGAGTCCTACGCTCTAACCTACTGAGCTACCCTACCACATCAACTAATTTAATTCCAATAAATTAATTATTAAAACAAAATATTCTAATTATTAAAATATTTTAGGAAAATCTTTGGTTGCGGGGGTCCGATTCGAACGGACGACCTCCAGGTTATGAGCCTAGCGAGCTTCCACTGCTCCACCCCGCGTTTTATATTATTATTTTAAGCTATTAACTAATAGCATAAAGATATTTATAAATATCTTTATGCTATTGGAATATAACAGGAATTATATCAGAAAATCAAATCATACCAAAGACGCCAATCAGGTTTTAAACTTTCCTGCCTTTGGCCATCGGTATCATTATCGATATATAAATCCTCTTGTTTCTCGATATAAACCAATCTTTGATCTGGAAAAGCCAGATTTAGTTCTTCTCTCGCTTTTACATCGATATATTCTTTACTCGAATAATATTTCAAATCCTCTTTCAACTCCGCATTCCTTTCTAAAAGCTTCTCTAAACGCTCCTTTTCCCCCTGTATTATCTCATATCTCCCATAACCCTTTTTTATTATTCTGAAAATATTTATACTTAAAAGAATAATACTCAGTAGACATATAGAAGAAAAAAACCAATAGCCCAAATCAATTTCAATTTTATTAGTTCTTTTTAAAAAACCTTTACTAACTTTTGATAATTTATACTTTATTTTCCTAATTAACATAGTTTATTATATCACTTAAAAATAATAATGACATAATTGACATATATACATATAGAGTGTTAGAATTAGAATAATCCTCTAGTTTTTAATATAAAATAATGAAATTATCAGAAGCATTAAAAGAATTTATAAAATATTTAAAAGAAAAAGATAGATCTAAATCGACAATTACCGCTTATTCAAAAGATATCTCACAGATGGGAAAATACTTTTCAAAAGAGGTTAACATTGATAATGTAAATCAGATAGAAACAAAGGATCTGAATAAATATGTCGAAGCAATGAAATCCGATAAGAAGATGGATTATACACTAAAAACCGTATCAAGAAAAATTAACAGTATGAAAACCTTTTTTAAATATCTCTTCTCTCATGATTTAACAGATAAAGATCCAGCAAAGTCCGTACAACATCCTAAATATGAAATAGCTCCACCAAGGGTGTTAAATAAAATGGAATACATGGCATTAAGAGATTATGCAAGATCAAATACCAGACTCTATACAATTGTAGAATTATTACTTCAAACAGGTATAAGAATCGGAGAATTAGCAAGGCTAGCAATAGATGATCTTAATCTAGAATCGAATCCCCCAAATATACAAATTAGGGCATATGGAAACAATCCCAAAAGGAAAGTTGAATTAACACTACCTGCAGAAAATGCGGTTAAGAAATATTTAAAAATAAGACCACAACCTAAAGAAGGAACTAATTCCCTCTTTGTGACTAAAAATGGTAATTCTTTACTAGTTAGAAATATGAGAACAAGCATTACACGTGCTTTAGAAAGAGTAGGAATATCTAATGCAACTGTAAATGATATTAGAAATACGTTTATAGTTTATCAACTAAAAAACGGTATGCCTATAAAGACACTCGGAGAGACAGTTGGTCATAAAAGACTCACTAGTACAAAAAGATATATACAGCTTATCAATAGTAAACCAAAAAGAAAAATCAAAAAAATGAAACAATTGTAGTTAATTTAATTATTCCATCATTCCTCTTGCAGCTAAAATACCAGTAGCAGCGGCTCCTATAATATTTCCTGATACACCTGCTCCATCACCAGCTACAAAGAGATTTTTTATCCTAGTTTCTAGATTTTTCTTTGTACTGATTCTTGAACCTCTATACTTAACTTCCGGAGCATAAAGTAATGTTGATCCTGTATTAATACCCGGCATAACTCTGTCTAATTTTTTTAATCCGTCTAATATATTTGTTGTAAGACGATACGGTAATGCCATAGAAATATCTCCTGGAGTTACATCTGTTAAAGTAGGAATAACATAACTTTTATTAATCCTTCTCCAAGTACTTCTTCTACCTGCTCTTAAATCAGCAAGTCTTTGTAAGATTGGCTTACCTCCACCTAACGTAGTTGCAAGCTCAGCAATAGATCTTGCATATAAAGTAGTATTTTCAAGTGGCTCAGACAGACCGATCTCAGATACAAATGCAAAATTTGAATTTTGTGAATCATGCTGTGAAGTCGTATGACCATTAACACAAACAAAACCTTTATAATCCTCAATCGACACCTGTCCATATGGACATGGACAGAAAGTCCTTACTACATCATCAAAATGTGCGGTCCTCATTTCAAATATGGCTTCATACATAAGTTCACTGTAGTCATGCATTATAGATTCAGGGAATTCTACTCTAATTCCAACTTCAATCCTGTCGTAGACGAACTTTATCTTGTTTTTTCTACAAATATCCTGAAGCCACTTTGCCCCTACCCTACCAGGTGCAACCATAACTTTTAGCGCTTTATATTCTCTTCCACCTTCCGTTACAACACCTATACACTTTCCATTTTTAATCAGTAAATCAACAACTTGGGTATTGGTATATAATTTTACCCCATTTTTCTCGAATAACTTTTGTATTCTTTTCACAATCTTAACCAGCTTATCAGTTCCTACGTGCCTAGTTCTTCGAACATTAAGTTTTATATCGTTTTTTTGTGCCTTTTCAACTAGTTTTTGAACTTCCTTTATATTCCTTGGATAATATTTTTCATCTACTCCAAAATCTGTTAATATTTTATCAACATACTCTACTATCTTCATATAATCTTTAATTGATATCAAATGAAATGCTTTTCTATGGCTAAGTATCGGTGTATAATGCAATTTACCATCAGAATAAGTTCCCCCTCCCCCGAATCCAATCATTACATCAGTACTTTTTCTTTTCTCTACTCTATCTCCTTTTTCAATAACAGCAATTTTTAATTTCGGATTCTTTTTAATCATTTCATAAACAGCAAACATACCTGCAGGACCAGCCCCTACAATAATAACATCATATTTTTTCCTTTTATTAGCCATATTTTATACCTTTAAAAAATTATTAAAGCAATAGAATACTACAAAACAATTAAAAATAATACAAATACACAGAATGTTATATCATTGTTATATAGGCATTATAGTAACTATCAACATGGAAATTACCCACTATACAATTATTTTTCAAACAACTATATAAACCTTGAATAAAGCACTTGTGTATTATAAAATACTATATATAATATTCCTTTAATATAGATACTTAACAGTAAAATATCAAAACCTTATCTCTTTCATGGGCCAGTAGCTCAGTCGGTAAGAGCACCGTTCTTATAAAGCGGGGGTCGGTGGTTCAAGTCCACCCTGGCCCACCATGCACTACATCAAGTACATAGCATGCCATACCATTTATATAATAACCTGAACTTAACGATAATTGCATACTAAAGATAATGCACAATTTCATATAGTATTAGTAAAAGCTTGGATTAAAAAGGAGAAAAAATTTCTTTTAGCACAGAGGGATTCTACCGAATTACATAAACCCGGATCTTGGTCATTACCAGGAGGTAAAGTTGAAAATGAAATAACACAGGACATCATCCAAAAAACTTTAAAAAAAGAAATAAAAGAAGAAGTCGGTTTAGAAATTAAAGACAATATTGAACTAATTTATAATAATTCATTTATTCGATCTGATAAAGCACATGTTGTTAATTTAACATTTTTATGCAATTGGAAATCAAGTAAAGCACAACCCTTAGAAGATACAACTCAAATAAAATGGTTTACTTTAAAAGAATTAAGTAACTTTTCTAATGCAGAGGACTTTCTAATAACTGAAATAAAAGAATTAATTAAATTTTTGCATAACAAATGAAGATATATTTCGGACACTCAAAAAAGTTTAAATTTCAAGAAACATTATATCAATCAATAAAAGAAAGTAACCTAAATTCTATACATGAGATTATTTTTCCCCACGAAAACGATTAAATTCATAAAGAATTTAATTCAAAAAAAGTATTAAAAACATGTAACTTAATGATAGCCGAAGAATCAGTGCCTGCTACAGGATAAGGTATAAAACTCGGTTGGGCAAACGTATATAAATGTCCGATTATTTGTATGTATAAAAAGGGACAGAAAATATCCGGCTCCTTAAAAATAATATGCAAGGATTTTATCAAATATGATGATAAAGAAGATATGATCAATAAACTTGGAAATCTACTCACAACAAAAAAAGGATTTTAATATTACTATTATAAACTCTCTTTATGATTATTTCCTAAAATTTTACTATCGTAATTTTGGACCTGGGAATGAAGAAGGTGGGAATCCACCCATCATACCACCACCATAAGTTTTATTTTTACTACTATCCTCACTTCCTAATTCTGCTCTTTGTATTATTTCCGTTTCTACAATCGATATATCCCTCCCATATTTTAATCTTGAAAGCTCTTTAACTGTTTGAGCAATATCTAAATCTGGTTTTGGTATACCAAATGGAGAATTCTTTAGGTGTGTATATATCGAAAATGGCGGTGGATATTCGCCATCTACAAGTAATTTCACATAAGCATTTATTGCCTCAAGATTAGTTAAATCATTCTGATCAAACACTGGTGCAAATTCATTTTGCAAATACTGAGCATCATTTACACCTACTTTAAAGCTAACTATAGTACCTACGTTGCCAAAAACAGCATCCCTAACCCGATCTTCAATCTGCGAAATATATTGATTTCCAACAGTCAAATTGAGTCTGTATTTCCGAGCTTCTGATAATATCTGGTCAAAATCACTCATGGAAAAATTCTGAAACTCATCAACATATAGAAAAAAATCTCTGCGTTGGTCTTCAGGCATATCAGCTCTACTCATAGCAGCAGATAAAAACTTAGGAACAAGAAGCAGTCCAAGAAACTGAGCATTCTCTTCTCCAACTAAACCTTTAGATAAATTAACAATTAAAATTTTCCCTTCATCCATTATCTTTCTAAAATCGAAACTAGATTTACTCTGTCCGATTATGTTACGCATTAATTTATTTGTTACAAATCTATCGAATTTAGATACGATGTAACCTAAGACCTCACTTTTATGAAAATCACTTGTTTGTGCAATCTCATCTGTCCAATACCTCTTAACAATATCATCTTTTACAATTGGCAACTTCTTCTTCACAAAAGAAGGATCTGTTAAAATCCTCATTACCTCTATAAGAGTATTCCCCTCTTCAGACATAACAGTCAACATAGCATTTCTAACCGCTCTTTCAAACCTAGGACCAACAATACCCTGTCTATTAGGATCAAACATCTTATACATCAAACCAATAAAAGCATTCACTATCCTGTGTTTATCCTGTTCATCAAAATAATGAAGGACATTGAATCCAATCGGTCTCTCAGTATCAGCGGGATTAAAATATATAACATCCTCTGCACGCTCAGGAGGGATTCTCTCTATCAACCACTCACAAGGATCTCCATGAGGATCTAAAAAAGCTATACCACGACCAGCTCTTATATCCTGTAATGCCATACTCTGTAATAAAAATGATTTTCCCATACCAGTCTTACCAACAATATACATATGGTTTCCTCTATCGCTTTCTTTAATACAAACATCACGAGACACTCCTCTATAAATGGACTTGCCTAACCATATTCCCTTAGTTGAGACCTCTTGAGAAGCAGGAGCTCTTTTAGCTAACAACCAATGAATATGAGGCGTTTGAACATTTTTATTAGGGAAATGATAAATGGTTGCCAATTCTTCAGTATTTAATATATTATCTCCTTTTGGTATCCTATATATAAATTGTCTAACAAATTTCTTCCTATCTTCCCCATTCAATTTATTTTTAATGAAATTATTTCCTTGTTGATTTTTTAAAGATTCAAATGATCCTAATACATTCATAACTAGTCTATTCGCATCTTCTTGAGTTCTACCTACAGCAACTACTCTTATATCAGTACCAAAACCTACTTTTGAACATTTCTTCTCTACTGCTGAAACGACATCTTCTTGTATAAAACTTTTATTCTCACTATCAGAAGCCTTTTTCTTTAAATTATTAACAAAGGATTTACCCTTAGATCGCCACTTACTCCTTGTAGGAGAAATCACAACCTGATAAGCTACCCCTTCTCCTTCCTTTAATTTACTTAAAGAACTTGTAATCGAAGAAAGAACATCAACGGAAAGATCCTCAGATGTCCTGATTGGTTTATACGCTTCATCAGCCTGGACCATAGATGCATAAGCAACCAGACCACTCTCTTCAAATATATTGTATTCTTCAACTTCTTGAATATCTGCTGATGGATAAGAGGCATGTATCTGTTTCTCCACCATAGCTCTAATCTTTCCGGATACACATACATAGAACCTTATGGTCTCAGGCAAAGCAATTATTTCAAAACTAATAAAATCAGACACTCTCCAAAAACCTTTCAATCCTTTACCTCCATGAGCAAGACCATAAAGAGAAGCAAATAACTGATCCATAGCACTTATTTCAATTTCATTTTTATTCGGCACCCTAACTTCGAGAAGCTGCATATCCAACGAACGTTTTTCGTATTTTCTATTTTTCAAACTCTTACCAAATAGGATAAAAATAATTATACTAAGAGTTATAATTAATAACAGAACAATCACTATTATAGTAATCAAACCTATATTATTCGATGCACCCGTTGATACATTATGTACACCATTTCCAATTGTTTGAGCATAAATAGTCGATAGCATTCTTTAAAACTCTAACTAATTTAATGTAATTCTACTAATAAAACAAATAAAAGAAAAGTTAAATTATATTAAAATATAGAAAATTCAAATTAGAAAATTACTTATATAGCATAGACATTTTGGGAATTATATCAGATTGGTATTAGTTCTCGTCTTATAAGTATCCACATTATACATTCTTAAAAGCCTCTCTAATAAAACTACAAGCCAAGTCTTAGCTGAAGAAGTCCCCTTAACCTTATTTCGTTTTCCTTTTTTCACAGAATTGGCAATATTCCCAGAAATTCGATATCCATATACATTTCTAAAAGGATTCTCGAACTTTTGCTGTTCTGGAGCAACATCTGGCGTTTTAACAAATTCTTTTTGAGATATATCTTTCTTAACAACATCGGCTTCAGTTTTCTCTACTCCTTTCTCCTGTTCACTATATTCAGGAGCAAAATATTTCTCGCCAGTCTCTATTCTACTTGGAACCTCTGGTGATGTACCTCCTCCTGATATTGGAACATGCGGTTGTACCTGACCTTGCATTTCATTAAATTGATTTCCTGTCTGATACCAACCTTGTTGGTTTTCTGTCGGAAATGGTTGTTGCGGATTCTGCTGACCGGCAATCTTATGCCCGTTAATATCAATCCCATTTTGATCCACATTAGGCGGAGAATTACTATAGTTATCCCCAGTATTGGCATTATTTGGACCATTTAAATTATCATCCACTTTATAAAATCAACCTAATATTATAAATATATATAATAACCCGATTATTTTAACACATTTTGCCTAAAATACAACCTTTCTTGCCAGATCAGCTTCCAAATCTTTTTTTATCTCACGTTCCTTTATTCTCCTCCTTTTATCATACTTCCTCCTTCCTTTACCTATACCAATCTTAACTTTCAGCTTTTTATTATCAATAAACATAGCTAAAGGAATAATAGACATATTTTTAGCATTCTGGGCAATCTCTAATTCCCTTATTTCTCTTTTATTTAACAAAATCTTCCTCTTTCTTTTGGGATCATAATCTTTTAAAGAGGAAAATTTCCATTTAGCAACACGTGCATTTATAAGCCATGCCTCGCCATCTTCTATCCTTATATAGCTATCTTTTAAACTTACTTGAGAATTCATTGAAGATTTAACCTCATATCCTCTTAAAACAATCCCTGCTACAATTGTTTTTTTTATATCGTAGTCAAATCTAGCTTTTTTATTCTTTGCAACTACCTTTTTTTTAGTTAAGTGTTTCTGCATACTCATCAATTTTATTCAAATCAGTTCTAAATATTCTGGTCCCATCTAATACATACATAACTCGACCATCATTATCTACATATATCTCCTGAATTTCTTCCAAATAATTACCATCTCCCCTATATTGTACTTGAGCGACATATTTTCCTTGATTTGGTGCAAGATAATCACCTTTAGTTATAACAACAACTCTCTTGTTTGTATTATCACCAAAAAACACATAATTATCATCAAGCTCAATACATGATGAACTATTGATAGACTTATCAAGCCCTACTATAGTAAAAGGATCTTCCTTATCATAGAAATATCTTATTATACCTTCAGAACCTGTAAGTACATATATTCTACCATCGATCTCAATATCTTTAGAATCAGCGAGTTTTGTATCAGCTATTCTAAGTTCAGGTGATGAATACCCTGATGGATATTTAATAATTCTCCTTATATCATTTTCACTTGGTCTTAATAAATAAATCATGTCAGTACCATCAGGAGTTGTATAGCTCTCCAGAGATACAATTTCCCCAACAGTCGTAACAGATAATCCTGATAATTTACTTACACTTTTTTCATTCATATCTAAATTAACTATCCCTTCATCTGAATCATTTATTAACATATTATCGTTAGAGTCGAAAACTATTGAGCTTGGCGATTTCACAGAAGTATTCCCACTTATTATTACATTAACATCTCCCCCATCTGTACTTACCTCATAAATAGATGCATTATTTATGTCCGTAATATACAAGTTCGACTTCCAAAGAGATAAATCATTTACAGAAACATTTTCAATATAGGCTGCAATGTCCGTAATAATATTCTCATCTGTTAAAACAACAACTCTTCTTACCTCGTCCAATATTGCCATACCTTCTTCCTCTTTATTTGAAATTTCGTCAAGGAAAAATCCATAATCCTTAGCTCCTTCTAACCGATTCATAGCTTCTTCAAGAATAGATACCGCTTCAGAAATATCACCTGCTTCTCCTAAACTTTTACCATTCTCAAATTTCTCATTAACTTCAGATAATAACTCTTGTACATCTTCTTTATTAGTTTTATTTTCATTATGTTTCTGAATTCCACGAATACTTAAATATAACAAAGAAACAGCTAAAACGATAAGAATAATAATCCCCCTAACTGATCTCTTAGGATTAGCACCTCTAATATACATACCGGCTTTACCCATCCCCAAAATCCCATTCCAAATATATTTCTTAACCCACTGATATACTTTTCCAACAAACTCTTTAACCTTCATCCAAATTACCTGATAAGTAGCTTTATCTGATATTTTATCAGTTATTTTGTCCTTAATCTCCCGAAACTTATTTTCTTCCTTTCTATCCGATATTTCCTTCTCCTTATCTGACGCCTCAATGTCAGTAATTTTCTCTTCAATTGTATCTCCTTTTCTCTTCTCAGATTCCTGCAATTGCCCTTTCTCTTTATTTTTATTATCAATAAATTCATCTTTATTGTATCTACTACCTTTTTCAACCTCCAGGAGATCATCATCCATTTCTTCCACAGTTTCCCCTTTTATCGAGGATCTATTATCATTAACATCTAAACTTATAAATTCGTCCTCTTCACTCTTAATAAACAATACCAAAATGCTTGATAATGACTCCACGCCATCTTTTTTTACATTATCAAAATTTAAATTATCCATAGATTTTTTCAACTCTTTTTCGGACAAGCCTATTGAGGCCTTGGAAGAAACTAATATAAATTTATCACCAATCTTCCATTCTCCACTACCACTACGAATAAGACTTCTGCCTGTTAAATCTTTCAAACCCTCAGATAGACTAATAAGTCTATCATCTCTATACAACATTATATTCCCTTCGCCTAAAACAGCCATATAAATGAATTCTTTACGAATAACTACTACTATAATATTTAAATCTATACCTCTTTCTGCAGCAATCTTTTCCCTTTGTAAAAGGAATTCTAATCTTTTGGCAGCTGCCATCATAGCCTTTTCTAATCTATTTATTACATTCTTCTCTTTGCTTTCATAATATGTATCTTGAACAGTTTCCCCAAGTAAATCTCCAGCAACTTTACTACTAAACTCATCTGGAGCTTCAAGATTAATAGAGACAAAAAGCTGTCCGAATTTTTTTACATTTTCCCCTTTAGGAGGAGTGACAACAATGCCGGACCATCTTCCCTTATTTGACTTTCCTACCAAATTTATTGTATCAATAGAATAAGAACTATCCATAAACTAATTTGAAGTAAAAAAATTAATTCTATTTCCTAACATTTTATACGAAAATAACAAACAGTAAAATACCAAAAACTAATACAATATGTAACAATACGATTAAATTTAAACATCCAACAAGTTTTGTTCTAATAGCTTTATTCATCAAAAATACCTGCCTAGCTATTAAGACAGCAATAAAAAAATACATCGTCAGCAAGACAATTACTAAGGTTTTTATAACAATAAACAAAATATTTTCAGTCTCCATCAATATAAATTAATATTTTAAAAATATCTAAACCAAACTAAATTTGATGCGGTTTCTTCACAATCATATCTCTAAGATCCATAATTTTATCCCTAACCCATGCTGGTTTCGATACTGAAAGAAAATCAAATTCACGTTTTTCTCCTGCAGTCTGGATATATACATCTCCATAATTAAAAAGCATTGGGAAAAAACCTATACTCTCTTGAGTTGCATCAACAATATTATCAAGGCTAGCCTCACTTATCTTATGATATGCAAAAGGGTTAAAATCAAAATCAATCACTCTTTCATTTGTTATTACATAAATATTAAAATACCAATCTAAGAATTTCATTAACGCGTTAGTCAATACAAATAAATACCACATCATCAAAATAGCATCTATATATGATCTTTTCAAACTCAGGTCTTCTAAAATATTAATATTTACCTTGTTGAGCAAAAAATATATTAAAACAGGAACAAGACAGGATATAATAAATGTAAACAACCAGCCAAAGTTCGTAATAAAGTGCCTTCTGAGCATTATGAATACCCTCTCGTTCGGATTCTGTGTTTCGAATTCTAACTTATCAGGCAGAACAACAACCGAACTAATAATCCCATCCTTCTTTTCAGGTAATATTCTGTTTAGATTTTCCGATTTATGTGTCATAGCTATTTATAATTAATTTTAAAACTAATTAAGGGACCTGACGGAAGTAATATGTTAAACTAAAAATTGGATCAACCTCCCCTGAAGGTTTTACATTATAAACCCAAAATATAAATATTCTTTTAAAAAAATCTCCATTTACCTGCACCGATCCATTATTTCCTTTCACCAAAACCCTTGCTGCTCTACCTGAAACATCTCTTTCTATTTGAAAACTTTGTAATGTCCCTATCTGATTCAACATATTTCGGACATCACTAGACTTCGGATATACAAAACCTGAATTTGCATACCATTCAAACATAGATTGCATTTCGGACATTGAATAACTATTTGTCCTCCATGTCCAATCTGTATAAGGACCTTTAGCTGCAAATGAAGAATCATTTACAGCCTGAAGCCAAGAAAAACCTGCTCCACAATTCCCATTAAAATCACTACAAAAAACTGGGTTTTTATGTGTTGCTGTTCCCCAACCATTATTATTATCAGCTGAGAAAAACGCTTTTATAACTTGATCTCGATAGCCTGAAGTACTATGTTTCAAAACCTGCCCTCTTGTTTCATCAACAGCCCATTTTTTTACATTTGTAGATTTATATACTTGATCAGTACCACCTGTATAAGCGTAGGATCTAGAAACAATAATCTGTGCTTTTATTGACTCTTCAGGCCAGCAGTCCCAAATAGTATTCGAATTATCAACTCGATATTTATCTGGTCTTGCAGCAGCTTGTTCAGCTGTACCACACGCATAATCCGGTATTTCACCTAAATAAGAAATTCTATCTTCTACTGCCTCATCTACATGATTTCCAATATATGATCCAGGATAATAAAAGACCGCAATCTGCTGTGCAGTCATACCTTTTTCAGCACCTCCCTTAGCACCATATTGAGAAAATCCTAAACCATGACCCTGATATACAGATCTACCTCGCCCCCAAAAATAAAATTCACCTGATTCTAGAGGCTGAGTACCCCCATTTGCACCAGCAATGATATCCATTTCCTGTTGCAGCATTTGCTGCTGTTCAGCTGTCAGCCCTTCAAGATCTTGCTGAACTGTTCCCATTTGAGCCCTGATTCCTGATTGTCTGCCCTCATTATAAGAAGATAAAGATGTATAATAACTCACCTGGCTGCTCAATTCCTCCTTTTTAGAGACTAAACTTTCATTATTCTCCTGAAGGACAGCTAGGCTTTGTATAACATTATTTCTCTCTCTTTCAATTCCGGAAACTTCTTTAGCTAAATTTGATATACTCTCTAAATCAACATCTAATAGCTTTTCTCTGTAATTATAATCCTTCCAGAAATCATCTACCTCTCCATTTTCTATAAAAATATCTACAATCCCTTGTTTATTATAAATATACAAATCTATCATCTTATCATTCATAACAGATTCACTCTGCTCAAACTCCAGCTGATAGATCTCAAGTTCCTGTTCATACTTCTTTATTTCAGCTTGATTGATATCCATCTCTGCCTCAATCTGTTTCAATTCATTTTCAACTCTCTCTAATTCAGATGAACTAGTAGTTGCCTTAGATTCATAATAACCTGCCAAATTTTTAGCCTCTTCTAAGTCATTCTCTAATTCTTCTAATGTTGATTCCTTACTCTCTATTTCATTTTCTATCTCTTCTAATGTTTTTGACTCTACAGTAGAAACACAAATAGAGAAAAAAATACATGAGTTTAATAAAAAAATGATTGGGAATCGTAATTCGTTTTTTAAACTTAGAATTCTTTTCTCAAACATTACTTTAGGTAATAAGTAGATAATATTATATACAAAACCAGCAATTATAGAAATATATTATCATACATTTCTATAAAAAGCTCAAAAATAATAAGGGAAGTTCGATGTTAGCCTGAACAAGCTTCAGGGAAGAAAAATTGAAATATAGCACTATTACCAAAAGGACTCGCAAAACAATCTTCTCCAGCAGGCGATTTTAATCCTAACAAACTAATAACAAGCCTTACTACTAAATAACCACCAAAAACCATAGCAAAACTTAATGCAACATTTCCTCCACGCTTCTTTAATCCTGCAAGCTTCTGTTCATCTCCACCACTTACCATCCACTGAAAACCGATGGAACCTACAACAAACATAAAATAAGGGATGCAAAGAGCCCATATTGCTATAAGAGCATGTATAAAAATATCCTCAAACTCCCTTAATCTCATAGGCTCAGCATCAGTATCCACAGCAAATACAGCTTGAGAAGGCATAAAAAACATAAATAGTGTTAAATATACTATAACCTGAATAAATGTTTTATTAATACTTCTAATCAAATCTTTCATAAGAGATATATCGATAATTTAATCTGTACTAATTTAATAATAAAAATGAAGAAATTACAAGTAAAAAAAGAACCTAAAAAATAGGCTCTTTTGATACTAACTTAATAACATCTTACCTTAAGCTGGTGTTAGTGGTAAGTCAGTATCCAAATCAGAAGTACTTCCAAGCCACCACAATACAACAAATATACCTATAATGGCTAACAACATAGCTGCAAATCCAAAAAGTATAGCTTTAACAGCACCCTTCGATTCCTCAAGTTTTGAAGCATCTCCCTGGCTTGAAATAAATTTGATAGCTGCTAATGCAGAATAAACTATAGCAACTAAGAAAACCACAACAAATAATATAGTCAAACCTGCTTTCACCCTGTCTTGAACATACTCTTGTGGATCTCCACTTCCTGATAAAAACCCTAATTTCTTTAGTATATCTTCGATATAGTCCGGTAAATATGAATCTCCATCAGTATCTGCAGCTAGGACTATACTAGATGATCCAAACAAAAAAACACTAGCTACTCCTGTATAAACAGATGCTTTTGAGCATACTTTATAAAAAATCTCTTTTGCTTTATTCATAGCAGTAATAAAATTATTAAATTAACTACAATGTAAAATAATCTTAGTTATTTTATCAAATATATTACAGATTAGCAAAACTTTTAAAACAAATCAAACCTAAAAAACCCCAGTATTATTAATAATTTATGGAGTTGAAGCAGAACAGCTCCAACCAGAATCTGTACAAGTACAGCTTACATCAGCATCTACACCACCAAGGTCATCTCTTTTAAATTCATAAAGAACAATGCCATTACAAACAGCCAAATTTTGTGCTAACTTAAATATATCTCCAATTCCTAACCACCATGTCGCGATATTAACAACTACAAACAGCAAAGCTGTTGCTATAAAGCCATAAGCAGCATTCTTTACAGTTTTTTGGGCACTTTCAACCTTTGCCTGTTCACCACCGCTGCTTATCCACTTTATCACTCCAATAGCTACCATCACTAAGAAAGCTAAAAATAAAATCGGCCATGTCAACTCAAAAACCATAGCTAAGATAGACCATATACTTGCAGTACCTTCAATTCCGAAAAAATTTATAGGTTTCAAAATATTCAATTGTAACCCATCTTCTCCAAAGATCTCTTGCACCCAGTCACCTTCAACAGGAACAGTCACACCATCATCTCCATCTCCTCCACTTCCACCTGGATCAACAGCCGCATTAATGTTACTTATTGGTGCTATAAATAGAAATAATAAAAATACTAATGTGAAAAGAAAAAATAATTTCTTCATATTTTTTAAAATCTATCTAATAAATATATTACTCAAATAACATGTCCAAAAAACTAAAATCAGTAATATTTACTCCCAAGAATCCTGCTAATATACCCAAAAGAACTAAAAATCCAAATGCTATAGCTATTGCTACAAATCCAGACTTAATTATCTTATGCGATTTCTGCAACCTATCCTCTTTATCACCTGCTGTAATCCACACATACCCTCCATAAGCTATAACTGCGATTAGACCAACAGCTAAACCTGATATACCTATGAGAATTAAGGTCTTTATAAAACCCTTCAATTTATCTGCATCTATACCTATACCAAGTATATTAAGCTTATTCTCGTCTATTTCAAGTATATCTTTCCATCCATCCCATCCACCAGCTTGGGCTAATATTTTATGTCCAAAACTTAACATTTTTTGAATTATTATTAATTGCATAAATAAAGAATTAACTAACTAAATCTTGATTAACTTCCAAGAAATTGCCCAATACTTTAACAAGTACCGGCGCTAATGCCATAATTATAAAACCGACTGCAGCTGCTATAGCAATTTTCATACTTTTTGCTTCTTTTTCTGGATTGCCGGCAGCTGTCATTCTGACAAAACCTGCATATATAACACAAAATATAAATCCAATTACTGCCAATGGAGTCGTTACACCACTTGCTTTTTCTATCAGTTCTCCAATATTGTCTAAAGCTGTCGGATTTGGAACATCGGCCGCAAGAACAACTTTACTATTAGAATATAATGTAACAATTCCAAAAAGTAAGAAAACTAATACAGATAAGATCTTCTTTTTCATATCTATTTTGATTTAAATATTAATATATTAATTTACAAAAAAGTAAACAATTCTCCTATATCAAATATTTCTATACCAACAAAATTCATTAGAACAGGCAAAATTCCCGCCATAACAATTGCTGCCAAGGCACTTAATGCTATACTTTTTCCTTCCTTTATTTTTTCAGGATCGTCAGTGTTAAGCATGATTCCAGCCTGAATAAATCTTACCACAGCGAAACCAGTGACAATACCAAAAAACACACGCATAACAGCTATAGTAACTCCCTCTTGTGTTGGTGTGATACAGCCTATTTCAGTCCAGACATTACCAGTGAAATAGGTACTAGTCGCATTGGAATCTTGGCATATACAATTCATACAAGCCCAATACATATCATGATCATCATGTTCTCCGTAGCACATCTCTCCACAAGTCTGCTGAGGATCTATATTAGTACCACCACCACCATTATTTGACGGCGAACAAGAGACAGGTTCATATTGTTGTAATGTTCCATTATAACACCATTTTTTTGGAGCTTGAGGTTCTTGCTTACAATTATATACACAAACATCTACATTAACAATATTTCCTCCTGATGAACCTACATTCATTATTGACCTACATTCATCTCCTAAACATATATTTCTAGTATCTACTATAGCTTCAGTTTTCGGACATCCAAGACAATTCTTACCACTACGACATTCTATTAAGTCACTACCACGAGCCATTTTATACTTACAAGTTAGACCACCGTTGAATGGATCCCAACCAGTTTTGTCATCCGCCCATCTTATATCATTAAAATTAAAATTCCTATAATCAGTTTCATCACAAACTAAACCCAATTCGTCTTCTATATGAGTTGTAATATCCCCAGTAAAACCCGTAATTCTATCAGATAAATAAGACGGCTCAATACAACATCTATTGTTACCTGCACCAAAAA
Source organism: uncultured Candidatus Saccharibacteria bacterium (assembly GCA_964572065.1). Taxonomy (GTDB): domain Bacteria; phylum Patescibacteriota; class Dojkabacteria; order JAHIVN01; family JAHIVN01; genus CAZNER01. The sequence goes on along the minus strand of CAZNER010000016.1, from coordinate 6,031 downwards.
GCTCCGAATAATAGCTCTCTGGACAACTCTTTTCTTCAATAGGTAACTCATAATAATCATCTGCATTGACCTTATTATTTATTAATAGAAGAAATAAAACATTTATTACTATAAATATGAATAACTTTAATAAACTTACTGTAATATTCTTTGTATTTAAAAATTTCTTACTAGCCATAGATATGATTAATTCTCTAAAGTAACAAAATCAATTATTTTAAAAATTACTACAATTACATACTTACAAATCGATATCTTCAAATCAGTAAACTTATTGTAACAGATGGAAACAATTAGGTAAACACTTTTTTACTAATAAAAGAGGCGGTATTTACACCGCCTCTTTCCTATCTCTTTTTAAACTACCTTTACCCTTACATCATTCCCGGCATGCCGCCTCCCATACCTCCTGCCGGCATTGCTGGAGAACCACCACCCTCATTATCTTCTTTCTTTGGAATATCTACGACAACTGCTTCAGTAGTAAGAAGCATCATAGCAACAGATGCTGCATTCTCTAAAGCTAATCTGGTGACTTTTACCGGATCAATAATTCCAGCTTCAATCATCTTAACTAATTTTCTATTCTGCTTACTATAATCATATCCTTTACCATTACCCATTGATGGTATAATTGCTGCAGCTTCTTCACCTGCATTATCAATTATCTGTCTTGCAGGTTCTTCCAAAGCTCTCTTTAATATCTCAATTCCTATTTTTTCATCACCTTCAGTTTCTATATCATCCAATACTTCTTTGACATCAAGTAATGCAATCCCACCTCCTGATACAACACCCTCTTCAACTGCTGCTCTGGTTGCATTTAAAGCATCCTCAATTCTATCTTTCCTCTCTTTTAACTCAACTTCTGTAGCAGCACCTACTTCTAAGACTGCTACACCACCTGATAATTTTGCTAATCTTTCCTGCAATTTCTCTTTATCATAATCACTATCGCTTCTTTCAATCTCATTTTTAATAGTATCTACCCTATCTTCTATTTTACTCTTTTTCCCTTTACCTCCAACAATCATTGTATTTTCTTTTCCAACAACTACTTTATCGGCTTTTCCTAAATCTCCAATCTCGGTACTTTCCAATTTCTTCCCTACATCTTCAGAAATTACAGTACCACCTGTAAGTATAGCGATATCTTCTAACATTTCCTTCCTTCTGTCACCAAAAGCTGGAGCTTTAACAGAAACAACATTCAAAATTCCTTTTAACTTATTTACAACTAAAGTTGCAAGCGCTTCACCCTCAACTTCTTCAGCAATAATCACTAAGTCTTTCTTACCAGACTGAACACACTTTTCTATTACTGGAAGTAAATCCTTTACTGCAGAAACTTTCTGGTCAGTTATTAAAATATACGGCTCTTTAATAACTGCTTCAAGGCTGTCTGCATCTGTTACAAAATAAGGTGAATCATAACCTTTATCAAATTGCATACCCTCTACATATCTCTCAACCAAACCAAAAGTTTGCCCTTCTTCAACTGTTATAACTCCGTCTTTCCCAACCTTATCCATAATATTTGCTAATCTTTCACCTATCTCTTTATCTCCATTTGCTGAAATAGTAGCAACCTGTTTAATATCTTCTTTATCTTTTATTTCCTTTGCTTCTTTCTTCAATTTTTTAATTACTGCCTCTACACCTTTCTCTATACCATTTCTTATTTCCATAGGATTTGCACCTGCTGCAACATTCTTTAATCCTTGAGTAACAATAGCTTGAGCTAAAACAACTGCTGTAGTTGTCCCGTCTCCAGCTTCATCAACTGTTTCAGAAGCAGCATCTTTCATAAGCTGTGCTCCTACATTCTCTAAATTATCTTCGAGTTCGATTTCTTTTGCTATAGTAACACCATCTTTTGTAATCTGAGGTGATCCAAAAGATTTTTGTAATGCAATATTTCTTCCTTTTGGACCCAATGTTACTTTTACAGCATCTGCAAGCAGATCTACACCTTTTTTTAATTTCTTGCGAGCCTGTTCATTATAAATTATTTGTTTTGCCATTTTATAAAAATTAATAAATTAATTTACATTATTAAAATATTTACTTAGTCACAGCTAAAATATCTTCCTCACCCATTATTAAATACTCATTACCATCTATCTCTATCTCATCGGGAGAATATTTTTTAAAAATAACAGTATCCCCAACCTTTACATTAAACGCAATCTTCTTTCCTTGTTCTGAAACTTTCCCAGTACCTAATGCTACAATTTTTCCCTTTTGCGGCTTCTCTTTATCTACAGTATCTGGTAATACAATGCCACTAGCTGTCTTCGACTCTTCCTTTACAGGTTCAACTAAAATATTTCCACCTAGTGGTTTAATTTTATTTTTTACTGACATATTTTTAAATGTTTAAAAATTAAATTTATTTATGGAATAATCTCTGGCAGTTTATATTCTTGATTGCTAACGCGAAGTATTTTAACTAAGTATTTTATTTATGTCAAGTCATTATCTTAAATAAAAATTTAAACTTTTTCAATCTCAATCTTTATTTTATCAACTGAACTTGGAAAATGAGCCAGGAAACCAGGCAACCACTTCGGTGATAAATCAATCTTATAATCTTCAATCTCAGTATACTCATCTAAATACTCCTCTGCCTTACTTCTACTCTTACTAGTTAAATTAGATTTAATATCATCTTCATTTATACTTGGAGTTACCACACCAGTAATAACTAAATCTATGTAAATTTTATTTCCTTCTGTCTTACTTACACTTGAACTATATTCAAATTCTTCAACTTCCACATCTTGATCACTTTCTGCAACAAGAGCTTCAGCTAAAGTATCTATATCTTCCTTTAAAAAAGACAGAGCAGTTGCTTTCATAGTTAAGCTTAAATTAAAAGTATCTGTTTCTGCATCAACACCAGGAGAAGCATCTTCATTTATAATTTCATAACTTATTGTATCCTCCAAAAATTCCCTATTCGTACCTGCCTCTTCACTCAAACCGCTCTGAAGTTCAATTTTCAATTTCTCATCGATTGAAATTTTAAGATTATCGTAATCTTCTTGGGATACGACGGTATTTTCTTCAGTAGTACCTCCAGTAATATTATTGAAGTTTTTCCCATATAAGCTATCAACTTCAAAACCTTCCACTCTATATTCAACTTTTTTAGAAACATTATAATCCTCACCAAAAGTTTGAGCCACAAGTCCAACACTTGCTGTACCAATTAATCCAGGACTCTCCGGATCATCGTCTAATTTTTTTGCAGGCACAACCACATCAGTAGTTATAGTATAAGTTAACCCTGTCTCAACTGATTCTAAGACAGTCCCAGAATTTATCTTAACTTCACTTTCAGATAAATTGTATAATGTAACTTGCCCACTTGCTTTTTCTCCTGTCTCCTTTTTACCAGTTGCCTGGGCACTATCTGAACTATCCTTTACTGATTCAACAACGGTAGCTGGAATTGTCAATGAATCAATATCTAACGCCATCACTTCTGTATCTGCAATAACTTCCCTCTCAACTTCAATGTCCTGACTTTCAACTTTTATAACTACTTCACCTTTGGGTAATATAAAATATGAGACTGCAAAAACTACGATAAGAAGAACAACAAATCCAATAATAATTTTATTTTTCACACCTCCGCTAGTAAAAAAAGCCTTTACTTTACTGATTATTTCATTACCCTTTCTACCAGTATCTTTTTTACTCTTCACTTTCTCGCCTTTATTCTTTTCAGAAGCCTCTGATACATAACTAAAAGTACTTAAATCTTTTCCAAGCAATCCAGAAACTTTTTCATATTCTCTTTTTGCTGATAACTTGTCCCCTTCTTCAGGATATCCTTCCTCTTGTGAAATCTTACTCGAGACATCTGTCGCCGATTCCTCTTCATCAATTTTATCAGCCTCTTTATCAGCTTCAGCTATATCACCTCCTGACATCATCTCGAATCCATCTATATTAACTTTCTTTGGCTCCATCTTCCCAATAGCATTGCCAGAAGATTTAACACTCTCTTTAGGCTGCTCAGTTCTTTCATTCAGAAACTTTTTCTTATTCTTTTCGAGTTCTTCTATAAATTTTTCTCTCGAGTCTCTAGCTTTGTTCCAAATTTGATCTGTAATTTCCCCTACATTCTCAACAGAAACAAAACTAGCCCTCCTAGCAAGCTTCTGACCTATGTCATCTTTTGTTACTAATATTACATTTTTTTTACTTTTTGCTATATTAGAAAATAACAACTTCAGATTAACAATACTACCTAACAGTGATGCTCTATCAGGTACAATTAAAATCACATCATTGCCCTGTGCTTTCGCTACTTTCTCAGTAATAAATATTATTTCATCATCAAGATCAATAAATATTTTCTCAGACACGTTTAATCTAAACAAATTAATATAAAACCAACACTTTATATTATTTTAATAATAGCATACTACTAATCAAATTCCTTACTGCAATTCAATAGCCATATAGGCTAAAGATGCTGGAGCAACATCGGCAACATCTTTCAACAAATTTTTATCATCAACAATTCCTTTCAAATCAGATGGGTGAATAAAATCAACATCAGGAAATTTTTCAAATCTTAAAGTCTGCAACCAAGGATATTCAACGAGACTCTTCTTTATTTCATTTAACAAAGCTCCTCCTCCGCATAATAAAAACTTTGTAGGATAATTTTCTATATCTTCAAATTCAGCTAGTGCAAGCCCTACACCTTCAACCCATATTTTTGCATCCTTTGATAAAATTTTATTTATTTCAGACGATCTTTTTTCAGAAAGACTTCTTTCACTATAATCTATCTTTAACTTCTCCGCTTCTTTAAAATTTGTATCATAGAATGCTTCTAAGCGTTTAGTAAAAACCTTGCCCCCAAAAGCCATCATTTTGGTTCCCATTATTCCCCCCTTTTGTACAATAGCAATATCTGTAGTACCACCTCCTACATCTATAAAAACTGCACTGAAATCATCCTTTGTAACTCCTTTATATGCTCTTGTTACAGCATAAGGTTCAACAATAATACTTAATATTTCAAATCCCAAAGATTTTGCAATAGTCCTTAATGAATTTAGATGTATAGATGGAGCAAAAGTAGAAAAAACCCTAAAATTAATCTTCTTACCCTTAAATTTTAAAGGATTTGTAACTCTAAAACCATCGATAAAAGTATCACTGACAACAGAACTTATCTCTTCAATTTGATCTTCCAATAAGCCTGTCTCTTCAGCTATCTCTGCTTTAACATTCGAAAATGCCCTGTCTCTCACCTTTTCAATAACTTTATTTATCTCCTTTTCATTTATATATTCATCTGGTTTCTCTCTTTCATATTTAGCCATAATAGTCTCTCCTCTTACCAACTCTCCGGCTATCCCCATAATAACCTTTTTAGGCAAATCGCCTTCTAAATCTCTGACAGCCTCACCAATTGCTAGATCACAGTTTTCAATAACATTTTGAAGATTAATTATCATAGCTCCTTTCATAGCTTCACTCTGTTGAGCAGCCCTTCCATAGCCCAAAATATGAATCTTATTTTCAACTACTTTGAACACACATGCCTTTACAAATGATGTTCCTACATCAAGAGCCAGTAATGCTTCATCATTAATTCTTTCCTCCTTTTTACTCTTTGATAATTTTAGTAGTTTCATATATTGTAATTATATGGTATAATATACGGTTTTTATATTTTAGCAACTTATTTACTAAAAATACAACAGTATGTACAACAAAATAAGTATACAAGGAAATTACTAGAATGTATAATTATATGTTAAATAAAGAATTAATATGAATTACTTTACAATTTTTTCCGATATTGACGGCATCATCTGGCCTGAGATTCCTGTACTTTTTGCCATTGCAAAAAATATATTCAAAGATCGAAAAAAGCTCAAACCTAATATGCTCACAACTTACTCTATTAAATCAGAGTTAAATACTCCACCATTGCTATCTTCTGAAGAAGTAAAAAAAATCTTTAGAGATTATGAAAAAATTAAAATATTCCAATATC
>CAZNER010000015.1:0-33966 GCA_964572065.1 uncultured Candidatus Saccharibacteria bacterium | reverse complement strand
TTAATAAAATTTCTAAAAAATCGATAATTTTATATAAGGGATTTTTAAAAAATAAGGAATATTTAGATTTATTATATAAAAACGATAAAAAAGCCTGTGATGACGGTAACAACTTAAAAGCGAGCCCTAGGGGGTCTAAAAATCATGGAAAGCATTATGGTAGACTATCGAGTCGTTCAATAAACCGTATGTTATCATCATTAAGGGTATATTTAAGATTTTTGATAAATTTTGATTACAAATCACCGCTTGCACCAGATTCGATAAAATTAATTAGAACTGAACGTAAAGAATCACAAGTCGCTGAATTTGAAGATTTAGTTAGGTTAGTTGAATACCCAAGTACCTATGAGAAAAATAAAAAGATATCAAAAAGAAATCGAGCCATTTTAGAATTATTATTTTCAACTGGTATGCGTATCTCTGAATTAGTAAATTTAAATCTTGAAGATCTTGATTTAACTGAAGATAGAAAGGAAATAAAAAAAGGTAAAATATTTATTATGGGTAAGGGAAAAAAGCAGAGATTTGTGTATCTTACAGATCGCTGTAAGTATTATCTTGCTAGGTATTTAGAGACAAGGGATGATAAATATAAGGCATTATTTATTCCAACAAGAGGTGTCCGGATTGGAACAAGGGATTTACAAAATGTGAGGCTTTCTGCTAGATATATACAGAATAGAATTGCTTTATATAGAAAGCTTTTGGGGATTGTCGTTCCTGTAAGTCCTCATAGTTTAAGACATGGATTTGCTACATATCTAGCTGAGGAAGGTGCAAGTCCAGCTGCAATACAGCATCTTTTGGGTCATGAGTCTTTACAAACTACAACTAGATATGTACATGCATCTGATCGATTTGCCGAAGATACGCATAAAAAATATCATCCTTTGAAAAAGAAGAATAAGGATGACAATATGGAATAGAATTATATAATGATACGTGAAACAGGATGGGTCTTCTAGATGAGTGTAAATTTTTTTTAGTCCCCTTCTCTATCTTTTTTATTAAAAATTCTGTAGATATATTTCTCTATTATTTGTCGTTCGTTAATAATTTTGTGTGCATTAAAGGCTCTAGGCATGTTAAATGCTGATGAATCGATTTGATTGATAATTTGTTGATACTGCTCTTGCAGATACAAGAGTCTTTTTTCTGATTCAGTTATGCTTTTACTTTTAGTTTTCATAGAAATTTCTCAATAGTATAAGGTATTTTACCGCTTGGTGAGTTAACAAGTACTTTATCACCTATATTTTTCCCTATAATTGCTTGCCCTATAGGAGATATATCGGATATATGTCCTTCGTCTGGTTGTGCATCATCATGATTTACAACACATATTTCTAAAGTGTGGGTGTGGTTTACTAATCTAACGCAAGTTCCTAGTGCTACTATCTTTGATTCTGATGAGACGTTATTTTTATATTTATTCTTATTTTTTAATCTTCTTTCAAGAATTTTAATTTGTTTTAGTATAAATTCTTTTTCAACAATAATATAATGAACGTTTTCAGAGTCATCTGATGTTGCATTAGCTCTTTCTATTTCAAGTTCATTTATAATTTCTGCATATTTATCTTTTAATTCTTTTAGTCTTTTTACTACATTTTTATCAAATTTAACTTTCATAATGATTATATACTAAAATTAACTCTGAACTGTTTAGAATTTAACATAATAAAAAAGTGGTTGCTTGATTTTATTATATTATATTCCTGACTTGAATTTTACTTTATTTTCATTAAAAAGACTTTTATAAAGCTATTCTAGATATACTAGTCAGTAATTTTATTAACCTGACATCTTTAGAGGTATTTGTGACTTAGGAGTTATGTGCCATTAGACTTAGGTATTGTTCAAAAAATACATTATCTATTTCATTTAATGGATTAGTAATGATACTATCAATCCAAGATATAGGATTATCGCCAGTCCCGGTGAATAATTTGCTAGCCTGTATAGTACATGAATATAAAAAATTAGCACTAATGAGTCCAATAGATATGCTTTTTCTTATGTGGTTTTCAACTAAATCACGAACTTTTTGTTGTGATGAGCACCCTGTAACAATAAGATTAATTAGTTCATTTCTACGCATTTCTATAGATGGTGATGTAGGATTTGATTGTAGAGCATTATATCTGGCAGATCTAAAAATTATAGGTATAACTATTTGTAGGAGCCTGTTTCCTTTTCTTAAATCGCTGGATAGTGCTAATAAGTTAACATATATAGCATTTCTGAGTCTTCTTGTTTCATCAACAGCATCATCTTGATATCCTTTTCCAAAATGTGTTCGTAGAGTTTCAATCAAGTTATGGGGGTTTTGACGAAGAAGATTTAGATACCATTCATCTCCTTGATTATGGAAATAGGCTGTTAAGTTATTAATTAATTCATTAGTTACATTAAATGAAAAGCAATCTGATGCTGCAATTCTAGCTTCCTCAATAAGTGTATTTAAATCAGTGATTATACGAACTTCTCTTGGAGGTTGTCCTGTCCGTTCTAATGCCATGAATGTCACTTGTTGTTGCAAAGTGTAAGGATAAACTAATGTCCGAATATTTTGACCTTGAATACTTATTGATGGTGCGCATCTTATTAAAGCTATAATTTGTTGGTCTGTTACGTTGGGAATTTTAGCTATTAGGTCATATAGAAGACCTCCTCTCATCAAAGGTCTATCATGTCTTGGCGCTACAGCTAAATCTGGTAAATCAGGTGTTATAATATACTCTTCACCGTTAATTGTTATTGTATATGGATATGAAGATGAAATTAGTAAGCTTACAGCCTCATGAGGCTGTATTCCTGCTGCTTTAGCATAAACAAATACTAAAGTTGCTGTATCGTTATACAATTGTTCAAGTGTTTGATCTGCTATACCAAATTTAGTAAGTGCATATAGAAGATGTTGGGGACCATACATAGCTTGCCATCCAACTCCTCCTGGTAAATGTACTTCTACAACATTTAATGTATGTGGGCTATGTCTTCCTATTGGTTGGGAAGACAAGCTTACTACAAAAGCTGTATGAATTGAGAAGTATAATGCTGTATTTCTTGGATCAGCATATCTTAGATGTATGTAAGACTCTTCCATAAAAGGACATTCTTTTATTACATTACGGAAGAATTCTTGTACTAAAGTTATACCATCAGATGTTTGAGGAAAGGATAATACTAATATAGTTCCCATTATATCGAATGTATATGCATATGGATTTCTATATCCTTCTGCCCTTGCCCTCCAATCATTATAGGTGATAGGTAATCGGGGAGGTGGAAATTCTGTTCCTCTGTCTGTAATAGATTTTAAGAATAATGAAAGTATACCTTTTGGTCTTGCTGCTATCCAATTAATAATACTTATTTGTTCTTGAATTATTAAATCTGTATTCCTTAAAAAGAGTTGTGCAACTCTTTTTATATATATAGATGTTGCCCAAGTTAAGACTACATCTTCATTAGTCCAAGGTCCAATATGAATTTCTTTTTCTGCTCCACTAATATTAAACGCCATTCCTGTTCTGGCTATTGCTAATGCTCTATCATATTTGTATGGGCACATTGTACGGAAGGATTCGTCAAGTAAATACTCTATAATTACACCATCAATCCATCCTTGACATAGAACTCCAATAACAAAAAATCCCAGCCGTGCTTCCGTTTGTAGTTCGGCTATCTGTATACCAGATAATCCTCTATCATCTTCATCGCAAGCTGTTTTTATAGTAATTAATGTAGTTATTGAGTCAATAGCAATAATAGATAATGTTCTTTGATCTTTAACTTCTCGCAATAAATCTATTCTTTCTTCTGCACTTAGCTTCAATAATGCACCTGGATAAGTACCATAAAGATTATCAGATTCAAATACTCCTTCGTTAATATCATCTCCTTTCATAGATTGAATATTGCTTCTGGTTTGCATAGCATTCTTAACTATTCTAGAGATAGTTATTGTGCTATCATTGGTAAGAGGAGAATGAAATTTTAATAAATTGATATAGTTATCAATGCGTGTTCCATTTAATGCTTCGTAAGAAAGGTAGTTTTTTAAGCATGGAGTATTAAGGGCAGTAAATATAATGCTTGCTAAGAATTCATCAGGTCCGACGGGACATCCAAACCATTGTTTTTCTCGATTTGGGTATGGATCGTAGGATACTGAATAAAGCATAAATCTTGCTGATTGTAACATTCTGATCCTCATTATACGTATAGCCTCTTGTTTATTGGCTGGGTCTGAGAGCATATCCAATTCTTGTCGATGATCTCTACTAGCTTTTTGTTCGATAATATTATATATGATTTCAACTATCGGTTCATAGTTTAATTGAGCATGTTCTGGGTTTACAATTTCTCCATTTAATAATATATCAAGGATTTTACGAATATCAGGTCCAAATACCCTTTCTGTTCTATTTAGCAGTAATTCAGCTGCTTCAGAGAGTTTATCAGGTGAAATATCAGGAAAGTCGAGTTCCAGATAAGTAAGAGGTACTGATCCGGGACAGTATCCTCTAGCTAATTTTAAAGCCTCTTTTAAACTAGTTGGAGGAGCTATAACTTCTAGTATTTCTGGGGCGCATGTTTCTCCTGCTTCTTGAAGACCTTTTTCTTTTATTATTCTACATGTATCTGTCAAATATTTTGCGAATTCAGGAATCGTATCGGCAGGGGGTATTGTTGGACCAGGGTAATATTCTTGTATATCCGATTTTTCTGCCATAAAATAGTTATGGCAGTTGTATATAAAATAAGGATCTAAGGGTAATTAATTAAGAAGTCTAAGTCCTCGTCCTTTTATAGTTTCGATGAATCTAGGATTTCTGGCTGAATCTCCAAATTTTTTTCTAAGTCTAGAGATCGTTTTATCTATAGCCCAATCAGAATATTTTTCTATACCTTTATTTTTCCAAAGTATTTCAGCAATTTCGTCTTTACTTACTATATTTCCTCTACTTTTATATAAATATAATAGTATTTTAAATTCATTTTCAGTCAATTCTTGTTTTAGTTTTTTATTGTCAATAAATGTAGTTTTAGTTTTTGTATCTATATATATACCAGAAGTTTTTTTCTGCTTTTCTGATTTTGTTACTTTTTTATCTAAGTAGTATTCTAGTAGTTTAGAAAAAAGACCATTTTTCTTTTTTAATATTCCAGTTTTATATAAATATTGCGGATTTATAGGTGCCTTAGGATTATTCTTGTATTTAATTAGTATATTTTTATACTCTTCGTTTAGTTTGTTCCAAAATTTGTCTTCTCTAGCTATTATAGATGGATGTTTTGAAATTTTTTTTATATTGTTTAGGATAGAAATTTTTTTCTTTTCTTGATATATATTATTTAGAGATCTCATAAATCCTGGATGACCATTGGCAATGAGAAAAATTTTATTTTTTACTTTTTGAGGGATTCTATAACCATTTTCTCGTTCCCATTCCTCCATTATTAATATAGAATCCTTTTTGCTTGCAAGATTTAACCAAATAGTTTTATTCTGTATTAAACTGTATAAGTCGCCAAGTAGATCTGGTCCCATTATTTGGAGAATATTACTATCACTTGCAAAAGAAAGAATAATTTTCCACATGCTTATATTTCTTAATGCCTTTAATGAATTGAAAAATTGTTTGTCAAATGAGGATAAGATAGCTATATCATAGATTAAAATACATAATTTCAGCTTAGTATTATCAGTTATATATTTTATCATTTCTTCACAAGATTCGAATACCGAAAAAATTTCTTTGCTTTTTATTGTTTTGTTATAAATATCATTTATTCTATCTTTAATTTTTTGATTATTGATATTTTCATTAGTAGTTTTTTTTATAGTTGATGTGAATAGTCTATAAAATCCTAGAGGTGATACATCAATAAGCTTTTGTAAGTCAATATAAATTATTAGGAAGTTACATTTTTTATTAGGGAATACTGATTCCCAGAATTTTTTATTTTCAGCGAAATTTTTGAATAAATCATTCTTACCAGTACCAGGCATTCCGAAAATAGTAAATGATTCACCTTGATCTATTTGTTTTAGAAATTCTTCAATGAAACTTTTTCTATAGCTATCTTTGTATTTTTTATAATTTTGTTTTTTTTGTTTTTTCATTTACTCTGTTAAAGTAAAGATGTAAAGATTCTATAAAAATTTATATTTGATGTCAAGTAAGAGTCAGTATAATGTCAGATACGATTTGTAACAACAGTCAATATTTCAAATTATCGTTATAGCAGCAATTTTATCTTCCTTTTTTAAATTCATTAATTTAGCTCCAGATGTTTGTCTATTTCTCCTAGGGAGTTCTTTAGTCGGAATTTTAACTGCTTGACCGTTCTTACTCATTATTAGAAGTTCTGCATCAGGTTGATCAATTACTCTTGCAGAAGATAGCTTTCCAGTTTTCTTTGATATTCTAAAAGTGTAAACTCCCTGCCCTCCTCTTCTTTGTAATGGATAATCTTTAATATGTGTTATTTTACCAAAGCCGTTATAAGATATTGTGAGCATATAGTCCTCATTTCTTCTGACAATGTCCATTGATATTACATCATCCTCTTTATCCTTAAATTTGATACCTCTGACTCCCATAGTCGCTCTTCCTGTATCTCTAACATCTTTTTCATGAAAGCGAATACTTCGGGCTAATTGAGTTATTATTATTACTTCTGATTCGCCTATTGTTGGTCTTACCCAGCATAATTCATCATCATCTCTAAGTTTAATTGCTATTAAGCCGTTAGCCCTGATATTTTCAAATTCGGATATCTTTGTTTTCTTGACTAGTCCTTTTTTAGTCGCCATAAATAAATATTTATAATCCCTACCTTTATTTTCTATTTGTTCTTGTTTTTCCTGAATTATATCCTCTTCTAGTATACCTTCTTTTGATTTAGTTAAGATACTAGTAATTAACTCGTTTTGATCGATATTTATTAAGTTTATTATTGCTTGTCCCTTTGCTGTTCTGCCATACTCCGGTATGTCATAGACTTTAATCTGGAATACTCTACCTTTACTTGTAAAGAATAGTATATCATCGTGGGTATTGCAGCTGAATACATTTGCTACAGTGTCAGTTTCTTTAGTTTTCATTCCTATTATACCTTTTCCTCCTCTTCTTTGAATTTTATATGTTCCCTGTTTCATTCTTTTGATATAGCCTTGTTTACTAACAGTTACAATTACTTCCTCAGAGGAAACTAAATCCTCTTCAGATATCTCATCAACTTTACCTTTATATACTTTTGTACGTCGTTCGTCATCATATTTTTCTTTTATCTCTTTTAATTCCTTAGTAATAATGTCCAAAATTAGTTCTGGTGTTGCTAATAATTTTAGTAAATCTTTAATAAACTTCTTAATATCTTCATACTCTTTCTTTATTTTTTCTCTTTCTAGAGCAGCTAAGCGTCTAAGTTGGATATCCAAAATAGCCTGAGCTTGTATCTCTGATAATTTAAATTTTTTCATTAAATTATTCTTTGCGGTTTTCTCATCTTTAGATTTTTTTATTGTCTCTATAATTTCATCTAAATTAGCTAAAGCTATCATTAATCCCTCTAGAATATGCTCTCTTTCTCTTGCTCTTGCCAAATTGTATTCACTTCTTCTTATTACAATTTTTTGGCGATGCTGTATAAATAATTCAAGAATTCGCTTTAAGTTTAAAACTCTAGGCTCATCATTAACAAGTGCCAGCATATTAGCATTAAAAGCCTTTTGCATTGAGGTATATTTATATAGTTTGTTTAGGATAGTTTTTGGTTTTCCATCTTTTTTTATATCTATAACTATACGTATACCTTCTTTATTAGATTCATCTCTTATATCTGAAATACCGTTGATTTTGTCGTTCTTAACAAGGGAAGCTATCTTGGATACGAGTCTTGCTTTGTTTACTTGATAGGGGATTTCTCTAACTATGATATGGTATTTACCTCTTTTTCCTTCTTCTATATCAGCCTTAGCCCTCATCAATATTCTTCCTCTACCAGTTGAATAAGCATTTGTTATTTCTTCTTTATCATATATTGATCCTCCTGTTGGGAAATCTGGTCCGGGTATGAATTCCATTAATGCATCTACAGTTATATCTGATTCAAATTGTGGAAATCTATCTAGAGGGAGATTTTCTAAATCCTTAGTTTTCTTGATTTTTTTAAAGTAGTTTTTGTTTTTATCTTCTCCACCGTTAGGTTCCCATTTGTTTCCTTTTTTAATAATATCTTGTAAAGCATCAATAACTTCTCCTAAATTGTGAGGAGGTATTTTGGTCGCCATTCCTACGGCTATACCATCTGCTCCGTTTAAAATTAGATTTGGAACCTTTGAAGGAAGGACTTTGGGTTCTTTATAGCTTCCATCATAAGTAGGTATAAAATCAACTGTATTTTTATTAAGGTCGCTAAGTATATCCATTGAAATTTTATGAAGCCTTGATTCTGTGTATCTCATTGCTGCAGCACCATCACCATCTATAGAGCCAAAATTTCCCTGTCCATCAACCAGCTGATACCGTAAAGAGAAATCTTGTGCCATTCTTACTAAAGCTTCATATACTGAAGTGTCACCATGAGGATGGTATTTACCTATAACATCACCAACTGTTCTAGCACATTTTTTGTATGATTTGCTTGGAAGAATTTTTAGTTTATACATAGAGTATAGAATTCTTCTTTGTACTGGCTTCAGACCATCTTTTACATCTGGAAGTGCACGTGCCACGATAACACTCATAGCATAATTGATGTAACTTGATCGCATCTCTTCAGATATTGAAGTAGAAACTATATTTTTGGTTTTATCTTTGTTCATTATGATTTATTTTATTTCTTTTTGATTTTTTAATTTATATATCTGTTTCTCTTTTTTATTTTGTTTTTCTTTTTTAGTAATCATAAAATAAATTCCAAATATCGTACTTATTAAAGATAAACAAACTCCTATTATAATAATTGATCCAAAAATTAATAAATCTATCATTATTAATTAAAAAAAGTATCAATAAAAGTAGTAAAAAATATACAAGCTAGAAAACCTAGAGATATTAGTATCCCAATTATTCTGCCTGTTATATTGTTTTTACTGCTAGAATGGTACTGGGTTCTGCTTAGAAGGATTTTTCTTGTTTGCAGCCATACTTTTCCAGGACCTTTTAGTTTGCCGACGAATACACCTTCACCGCTAAATAACCAGTTAAATGGTCCACTGATTGTTTGGATGTCAAAATCAATAGTCTCTTCATAAGCGACAAGGTTTCCTTGGTCAATTAGTATTTCTTGTCCTTCTTCAAGATTATACATTACTACTTCTCCATCAGCTATTAAATGCGTCATCCCATTACCTTCTACTTTTTGCAATATAAATCCTTTGCCGCCAAATAATCCCGCACTTATTTTCTTTGTAAAAGCTATTGTGCGTTTGATGCCTTCTTCGCTGCAAAGATAAGCACCTTTTTGGAATATAACACCAGGCTTATTTTTTTCTAATTCTAATGGAATAATTTTACCTGCTTGATCGGTTGTAAAAGTTATTATTCCAGTACCGCTTTTACATGTAAATTTATTAACGAAAAGTGATTCTCGCGAAAAGAATCTAGAAAACATACGTGAACATCCCTGGCTATGAGTTGTCATTTGTATGTTATTTGTCATCCAGCTCATTTTTCCAGCTTCGCTGTATATTTTTTCATTTTCATCTAATTGTACACTAAGAGCCTGTAGGGTTGTTCCTATTGTTTTATATGTAATTCCTCGATTTCCAACATTTTTTTTGTCAAGGAATTTCTTTTTTTTAATATTTTTGATATTTTGTTCTGTCAATGTATTAATATTACAATTTAAATATCTAATTCAGCTTCTTTTGCATTTGTTTGTATAAATTTTTTTCTTGGAGGTACATCAGTACCCATTAAAGTATCAAATGTCTTATTTGCAAGTTCTGCATCTTCAATAGTAATTTTTTTCAAAGTTCTGTTATCTGGACTCATTGTGGTTTCCCAAAGCTGCTCAGCATTCATTTCTCCTAGACCTTTAAATCTTTGTACTGTTTTATATTTCTTTCTTTTTTCTTTAAGTGTTTTTATTATTGTATTTTTTTCATCCTCATCTTTTATCCAGTAAAATTCGTCTTTCGAGATTTCAATTTTAAATAATGGAGGTTGAGCAACATATAGATATCCTTTTTCAATAATAGGTTTTAGGTGTCTATAAAAAAGTGTTAAATAAAGAGTTACGATGTGAGCTCCATCAACATCAGCATCCGCCATTATTATTATCTTATGATAACGTAGTTTACCTAAATTTAAAGTCTCCCCTACTCCACATCCTAAAGCTATTATTAAATTTTTTAATTTATCATTATTTAAAACTTTATCTAATCGATATTTTTCACTATTAATAGGTTTTCCGAATAAAGGGAGTATTGCCTGTGTGTGTCGATCTCGACCTTGTTTAGCTGAACCACCAGCACTATCTCCTTCTACTATATAGAGTTCAGTTTTTGCAGGGTCACGTGATGTGCAATCAGCTAATTTTCCAGGCAGAGCACTTCCTGATAGTGCTCCTTTCCTAACTACCGCTTCTCTTGCAGCTTTAGCAGCCTTTCTAGCTTTATGAGATAAAAGATTCTTCTTAATTATTACTAGAGCATTTTTAGGATTTTCTTCTAGATAAATTTTAAAGTTGGATTCTAATACTTTTCTTACAGCAGAAGTAGCTTCTGGGTTGTTCAGTTTTATTTTAGTCTGGCCTTCATATTGTGGCTCAGGTATTTTTATTGAAATGATAGCAGTTAGCCCTTCCCTAACATCTTCTCCGGCAAATCTGATATTTTTCTCCTTTTCTGAGGCTTTTTTTTGAAAGTAGTCATTTATACTTTTTGTTAATGCTGTTTTGAATCCAGTAAGATGGGTTCCTCCTTCTGTATTTAGAATATTATTTGAAAAAGCTATTATATTTTCCTGCAGATCATCGACATATTGAAATGCTATTTCTACGTCAATATTTTCTGTCTCTTCGTGTACATAGAAAATATCTTTATTTAATACCTTTTCTTCTTTATTTAGATTTTTTACATATGATTTTATCCCACCTTCAAAATAGTATTTTAATTTTTTAGGAATATATTTTTCGTTTTTAGCTCTATCTTCTTCTTTCCTTTCATCATTTACTATTATAGTTATGCCTCCATTAAGGAAAGCTGATTGTCTGAATTTTTTTAGAAGTTTACGGAAACTAAATTTTATGTCCGAAAAGATTTCTTGGTCGGGTTTAAATCTAATAGTTGTTCCTGTTCCTTTTGATTTACCGATTTTCTTCAATTTCGTTATAGATTTTCCCTTCTTGTATTTCTGTGTATATATGTTTCCTTCTCTTTTTACTTCTACTGTTGCATTTTCGGACAAAGCATTTACAACTGCTAGTCCGACACCATGGAGTCCGCCTGATACTTTGTAGCTTCGGGTATCAAATTTTCCTCCTGAATGGAGTGTCGACATTATAACTTCGAGTGCAGATTTACCTGATTTGTGCTTATCTACTGGTATTCCTCTACCATTGTCTGATACAGTAACTGATCCATCGCTATTTAGCGTGACTTCAATTTTATCACAGTATCCAGCTAATGATTCATCTATTGAGTTATCTACAATTTCAACTACTAAATGATGTAATCCATAAGATGAAGTATCACCTATATACATAGCTGGTCTTTTCCTTACTGCATCAAGTTGATCGAGAACTACTATTTTTGAAGCATCATATGAATCTTTTTTTTGCATTTTGTCTGTTTCTATAACGATATTTAAGTATTATTTTTTGACTATTATTAAAGAATAATATGCTCTGCTAAAGCAGAGCAATAACATTATATTTTATTGTTTTTGTGTATTTTTTGCAAGTGTATTTAGTATTATAATTAATCTGTATTTTAATAGTCAACTCCCTTTAAAGGTAAATTAATCATAAGGTTTTCTAAAGCGAGTCTCTTATTTACATTTTTTTCTATAGCCTTTTGTGTTGTTTCTATTAATCTAATTATATCAAGAATTTCATTGTTTTTGTTTTTTTTGAGCATCCGTGACCTGAAAAATACTAAAAGGTTTTCTGTTAACTCTTCTATGTCATTGTCTTGTTTGGTTTTATTCTTTTGTTTTAGTATATTCTCAACAAGGCTAAATCTCTCAATTATATTAGATTTCAATATTTGATTTATTAGGTCTTGATTAAATTGATGTTCATCGTCCTTTTTTAATTCCAAAATCTGACAGCGCGAGACAATTGTTGGCAGTAGATTGTTTATATTAGAAGTTGTAAGTATTATATGTGTATCTTGTGGTGGTTCCTCTAAGGTTTTTAACAAGGCATTTTGAGCTGCTATTGTAGTTTTATCGACTGAAATAATTATTCCAATTTTTAGTTTTGCAGAAAATGGCTTTAACTGTATCTTCCTAATAAAATCATGTACTTGTTCAATTTTAATAGATTTTTTGTCAATATTTTCTGGCCATATTCCAATTACATCAGGATGACTTTTATATGGTTTTTCTTTATCTATTCGTAGCATTTTCCGAGAGAATTTCTCTACGAAATTAAGCTGTTTATCAATTTTTATACTTGACATTAACAGTGTTGAAGAATTACCCTTTTGTGATATGTTCTTCAGTAAATTTTTTATATTTATTTCCATTGACAATAAGTACTTTTTCGATTAGTATAATTATAAATTTTAGTTAGTTTATTACATTATATACCATTTTTTAAAAGTGAAGTGTAATTTTAAATAATTACATTTTTATGATTAATTTTTTGCAAAATAATCTGCCCAATGGATGGAAAAAGTGACAGTTTGACAAATACTAATAGTAATGTAAGTAGTGGAGACACGTTAAAAAAATCACCGTTATTAGGCGATAAAACAGTTTCGAATAAGCAAGCAAATTTACCACCTTCAAACGATTCCTCTTTACCTAAATCAGTGTTAGGTCAGAGTACAAATGAAAACGATGCTGTAATTTCTGATTCTCAGCAGCGAACAGGTGAAGAGGAAAATAATAAAGCAACAAACTCTGCTAATTCAGGAGGAGAAAGTATAGTTCCCCAAAAGAGAGATTCAGTAGTTGCGCCATCTAGTCAAAGTTTACAGAAAGGAAAGTCTGCTTTACCTGCTGCTGGTATTAGCGAAGAAGATTTTAAAGGTAAGACTATAGCTGAGATATTACGTGACAAGGGGAAAATAGAGCCAGATCAATTTGAAGAAGTTAAGTTTGAAGTAGCAAATAAAAAGGAGGATGAGGAAAAAATATTGAGAAATAAAGGTTGGGTTGATGAAGAAGAAATATATAAGGCAAAAGCTGCTTCATATGGGATACCATTTGTGGATTTTGAAGAGATTGATATTCCTAGAGATATTTTAACTAAGTTGCCTTATGAAACTGCTAAAGCTCATAGAGCAATATTCTTCAAAGAGGATCCAAATTTAGCACATGTAGGTATGGTTGATCCTTTAGATATTCAGGGTGTGAATTTTATTCAAAGTGTTTTAAGGAAAAATGTTAAAGCTTATTTTGCAAGTCCTGGAGGAGTAAAGACAGTTTTAGATACTAAATATGCTGGCAGGATGGAAAGTGAAGTTACAGAAGCTGTTGAAGAAGTAGGAGAAGGGGTTGTTGAGATTGAAGAAGGAATTCAGGATATTTCTGAGGTGGAGAATACTATAGCGAATGCTCCAGTTGCTAGAATCGTTAATATGATACTTGAATATGCGGTAAGGTTTAAAGCAAGTGATGTTCATATAGAACCAAGAGAACATAGATTAGCTGTTCGTTTCAGAATTAATGGAATAATGATGGAGAGACTTCAGTTGCCTGTTAAACTTATCGCCCCAGTAGTATCTAGAGTTAAAATACTTTCAGATTTAAAAATTGATGAACATCGAGTTCCTCAGGATGGTAGGTTCCAGATTAAAGTCGGAGATAAAGAGGTGGATTTAAGGGTTTCTATTATGCCTATTGTTGGTGGAGAGAAAGTTGTTATTCGTTTATTAGAGAAAGGAAAGGGTTTAATGAAGTTAGAGGATACTGGAATGAGAGGGTCGGGTTATAAGGTTTATAGAGAAGCTCTAGAAGCTACTCAAGGAATTATATTAATTACTGGTCCAACAGGTAGTGGTAAGACGCAGACATTAGCAAGTTCATTAATAATATTGAATAAGCCATCTGTAAACATAGTAACTCTTGAAAATCCGGTTGAAATTAAAGTTGATGGAGTTAATCAGATCCAGATAAATGCTGATGTGGGTTTAACTTTTGCAAAAGGACTTAGATCAGTCTTGAGGCAGGATCCGGATATTATTATGGTTGGAGAAATTCGAGATACTGAAACAGCTCAGTTGGCGGTACAAGCATCACTTACGGGACATTTAGTTTTAGCTACGCTACATACAAATAGTGCTGCCGGTGCTTTACCTAGACTTTTGGATATGGAAATAGAACCTTATCTTTTGACTTCTACAGTAAATGTAATTGTTGGACAGCGTTTAGTAAGGACTATTTGTGAAAAGTGCAAAGAGTCATATAAAGCTAGTGATGAGCTGGTGAAGACTATTCATAAGGGAATGGTAGGTTTACAAGGATTTGATATGTATTCTTATCCAAAGAATACGAATAATTTAGTATCTGCTGGTAATGTGAGTACATTAGATACCTCTAAGGTTCCCCCACGTGAACTTGAGAAGCAGCAACAAGCTAGAAGTGATAAAGATATTGTTCTATATAGAGGGACTGGTTGCAGTAAATGTAATAATACAGGCTACAGTGGAAGAATAGGAATATTTGAAGTCATGAAAGTGAGTGAAAGGAGTTCTCAGTTGATAATGGAGCATAGATCTGCTGGTGAACTTGAGAGGCAGGCGATTTCAGAAGGTATGATTACAATGTTACAGGATGGTTTCATGAAAGCTCTCGAAGGAGTGACAACAATTGAAGAGGTTCTAAGAGTTCAGAAGAAATAGTATATTTGGATATTTTAATTTAATTAAAATTAAATATGGCTAAAATAAACAAATCACCTTTACAAGGTGGGAATAGTAATAATGATAAAGGAAATTCATTAAAGGATCCAACTCAGGCACAACCTGGATATGTGCCAGATACTGCTGACGAGACAGGACAAAAAGAAGAAAAACCTGAAATAGGTAGTAGTCAATCTACAGGAGTAAATCAACCTGGAAAAGAAAATGTTACTAAATCAGTGAATGTGAATACTAAAGGTATGAAAATAGGTGATTTATTAGAACAGACCATTAGGAATAATGCATCTGATTTACATATTACAGTTGGGTATCCAGTTTTTTTAAGAGTGGATGGTCAATTACAGAAATTGGGTTCTGAAATTTTAACTCAAGCCAGAGCAAAGGAGCTTATCTATGGTGTTTTGAATGAGGAGAAAAGGGAATTATTCGAGGTAAATAAAGAAGTTGATTTATCTTATTCGTATCAAGAGAAGGCAAGATTTCGTGTAAATGTATATCATGAAAAGGGTAACATTGCTGGAGCATTTAGGCTTATACCAAATAAGATAAGAGGGATTAGGGAACTTTTTCTGCCTAAGATATTACATGAATTTACAAAACTACCTCAAGGTTTAATAGTTGTTGTTGGACCAACTGGACATGGGAAAAGTACAAGTTTAGCTGCAATGATTCAGGAGATAAATGTTCGTGATGCAAGACATATATTAACTATTGAGGATCCGATTGAATATATTTATCCTCAAGGTCGGTGTTTAGTTGATCAAAGGGAGTTACATCAAGATACGCATTCATGGGAGATTGCTTTAAGAAATGTTCTAAGGCAGGATCCTGATGTTATTCTTGTTGGAGAGATGAGAGACTTTGAAACGATATCAGCTACTATTACTGCAGCTGAAACAGGACATTTGGTTTTTGCGACACTTCATACAAACAGTGCTTCGCAATCTATGGATCGTATAATAGATGTGTTTCCTGAGCATCAACAATCTCAGATACGAATGCAGCTTGCCAATGTAATTGAAGCTGTGGTTTCTCAGAGACTTTTACCAGTAATAGGAGGCGGGAGAAGAGTTGGATGTGAAGTTATGATAGGGACTGCTGCAGTTAGAAATGCTATAAGAGAAGATAAAACTTATCAGATAGATAACATTATCCAAACTAGTGCTGATGTTGGAATGATAACTTTAGAGAGATCTTTAGTAGAGATGGTAAGAGATGGTAAGATAACTTTAGAGGATGCACAGAATAATACTACAAAGCCTGAAGAAGTGTTGAGATTAGTTAGGAAATAAATAGAAGTTGTATGTATTCAATTGCATAGAGAAAAATATATGAATATTTAATTTATTAAGATTATTAAAATGCCGCTTTATGAATATGTCGCTGTTGACAAAAATGGGAAGAATATTAAGGGAGAATATAATGCGAAGGATAGAAATGAGGTCGTTCAGTATCTTCACGAAAAGAATCTTGTTGTTGTTCATGTAGATGAGAAAATGAAGATGGGACTAAAAAATATTTTGAAGTTGAATGTTGGGGGAGTTCCGCTGACGAATAAAGTTGTGTTTTCAAAGCAGTTTGCGACGATGCTTTCTGCTGGACTTCCTCTTCTTCAAGCTTTGGAAGTCCTTTCTAATCAGGAGAAAAATGCAGCTTTTAGATCAGCATTAGAAGATGTAGTTAGGCTAATTGAAGGAGGAAATAAATTATCTAAGGCTTTGTCAAAACAGAAAGGAATCTATTCACCTGTAGAATTAAATCTTATCGCTGCGGGGGAAGAGAGTGGAAATCTTGTTGAAATGATTCAGAAAGTGGCGGATAATCTTGAAAAAGAAAAGGAGTTTAAAGCTAAAGTTCGTGGTGCGATGATTTATCCTTCTATTATATTTGTAGCAGTTATTGCAGTTGTAGTTTTGTTAATGCTTTTTATGATTCCTGCAGTAGAAGACCTTTATGAAGATTTCGGCGGCGAATTGCCTATGGTTACTCAGATTGTTGTGAATATAAGTAATTTTTTTGTTTCATTTTGGTGGGCTTTATTATTATTTGCAATAGCGGCTGTTGTTTCTTTCAAGTATTACCGTTCTACTCCATCTGGGCAGGAGGTAACTGATAGAATTTTATTGACAATGCCTATTTTTGGAAAATTGAATACTAAGATTCAAGTTGCTGAATTTACAAGACTTTTATCAATGCTTCTTACTAGTGGTATATCTATAATTGATGCTTTAAATATAGTCGGCGGAGCACTATCTAACGTCCATTTTGAAGAGGCTTTAAAGAAAGCTGCTTTAGAAGTTGAGAAAGGGGTACCTTTAGCTGTACCTTTATCAAAAGAAGAGGATTTTCCTCCTATTGTAAGCCGTGTTGTTGCAACTGGAGAAAGCACTGGTAATTTAGACAAAGTGCTGAATGATCTTGCAAAATATTATCAAACTGAAGTAGATAATATGACTTCGAACTTGACAAAAATGATGGAACCACTTATCTTGTTAATTGTAGGAGGTGTTGTTGGATTTCTTGCATTAGTAGTTTATATGCCTATTTACGGATTAGCTGATGTAATTGCGTAATTAGGATAAATTTATATTAATTTTTAATTTATTTAAATGAAATTATTCAAGAGAGTTTCTAAGAAAGGTTTTACACTAGTAGAGTTGTTAGTTGTACTCGCTATAGTAGGTATTCTAATGGGATTGGCAATTGGGGGGATACAGATAGTACAGCAGGTTAATCGTGATACACAAAGAAAAGCACTTGTTAGGGATATTCAATTAGCTTTAGAATCTTATCAAGAGAGGAATAACAAGTATCCTACAGGTTCAGGTAATGATAATGGAGTTGTGTTGTCGAATACTGATACATCATGCGATGGAGTTTTGATTACTGCTGGTGGTAGTGAAGAAGTATGTTCAAAGGTAAATTTTGCTCCGGATTTCCAATTAGATAACTGTGGGGGATATCCTAAAGATAATCTACCAGAGGAAGATTCAGGTGCTATTACGGGTTGTTATGAAGGTAATACCAGAGCTTATAAATTGTATATAATGCTTGAGCGAACAGATGAAGATTATAATGCAGGGAATGAATAAAAATATTAATTAAGTGTAGTTTTTTTGTATAAAAAAGTCTCTTTCGTAAAGGGACTTTTTTTATTTATATATTTTCTTGTATTTAGCTGATAAAGTTGGTAATTTAAAGCAATATTTTTTATTATTTCTAAATGCAAGTTATTATCTTGTTATTAGTATTGTTGTTCCTTTTAGGTTTAGCTGTCGGCAGTTTCATAAATGTATTGGAAATGCGGCTTTATAAGGAGATTGATTTTGTGAAATCAAGATCTTTTTGTCCAAAATGTAAACATGTGTTATCCCCTATCGATTTAGTACCTATATTGTCGTTTATTTTATTAAAAGGAAGGTGCAGATATTGTGGAACAAAAGTTTCATGGCAGTATCCTATTATAGAATTTTTATCAGGTTTGCTATTTTTAGCCTCAGGATGTTACGTAATAGATCGTATGCGTATTCAAGGGGTTGGGGATATGCTGTTTGTGATATGTATTGCTATTTTTATTAGTTTTATTCTGGTTTTATTTCTGTTTTTTGCTCTTTATGATGTGAAACATCAAATTGTTCCAGATAAAGTAATCAAACCAGCCATTATAATTTGCCTTTTTATTGATGTAGTATTTGCCGTATTTATGCAATTAGGTATTGTAAACCCAATCTTTGATTTATTTACCGATTTTAGTCTTCTGTGGAACATTGTTTCATGTCTTTTCGGGGGTAGTTTTATAGCATTAATAATTATTCTAACAAAGGGTAAAGGAATGGGAGGCGGCGATTTAAAATTGGTTGTTTTGATGGGATTAATTTTAGGATGGAAGAAGTTAATTATAGCTTTTTATCTATCTGTAATTATTGGCTCACTAGTCGGTATAGCATGGGGAATATATAAAGGTAAGATTAAGGGATTAAAAGTCCCGTTTGGTTTGTTTTTAGCAATAGGCACTATTATAGCTTTTCTCTTTGGTGATGGAATTATCGATTCTTATTTAATGATAAGTAGTTTTTATTGAATAGGTGTACTTGAATAATTTGGTTTATATAGTACAATAAGTAAAATAAGTATTTTAGTATTTTTTTATTTAATGAAGAGACTGCCTGATATTGATGAGTTTAATAAGAATGCAGCTTATACTTTACTCGAGCTTCTTATCGTTTTGAGTATCACAGGTTTGATGATGTCAATTGTTGTTTATGGTGTTATTCGTTTCAGGCAGACAATCGCAGTCTCAAATGCTACCAAGGAATTAGTTTTACATATTAGGAAAGCAAGAAGGTATGCAATTAATAATGTTGTAACCTCAGAAGGATATTCTCCGACAGCTTATTATATTAATGTTTCTGGAAATGATTATAAATGGGGGGAATGCAGTAATACAGGTGGCTGTTCAGCTCCGAAATCAGTTAAATCTACCCAATACAACGGTGTAGAAGTGTCTGAATGTAAGTCGGGTTCTAATAGTTTTTCAATTTTGAAATTTAACCATGTTACAGGGGAATTCATTATATCAAATGATAAGAATCAAATTGATCCAACAACAGATATTACTTGCATTATAGAATTGAAGATATATGGACTTGTAAATACAACAAGGGAGATTGAGGTTAGTAGTTCCAACAGGACGATTAAAATACTTTGATATTAAAGTTGTTTATGTCGATTATAAAAAAAATTAAAAATATTATAGATAATGAATCAGCCTTAGGATTAGTTGAGGCATTGATTTCGTTAGCTGTGGTAGGTACAGCTATGGTTGTTATAACTAGGGTTAGTCTAAGAACTATTAAACAAGCTAGGAAAAACGAATTACAAGATATAGCTGTGCAAGCAGCAGTTGAGGCTATGGATTTTATGAAGCAGCCGGGAACTATAGTTGTAGAAGGAGATGTGCCGGTGGAATCTTTTGGTAAATACTACCGAATTGCTTTATCTGAACAAAAGCCTATTATATTTGTTGAAAATGATCATCTTGCTGGTGAAAATGAAATTGCAAATTGTGATAGTAGCTCTTCTTATTACAATGGTAGTCTAGGTAGTGGAGGGTATGATATGTGTCAGCAGATTTATGTTAAGAAGATAACTCCAAGGAGATACGATTTACAAGTAATAATGGTTTGGCAGACAGTAGGAGGTGAATTTGAAAAAAAGAAATTTGATGGATATAGAATAGGTGAAATTGAAAATTAAAATTTATATTTTATTATAAATCTATTTGAGTAAGAGAAGTGTCAAAAGAACCTATAATTTAATATTAAAGTCTTCTAGAGGTTTCTCACTCTTGGAGTTGTTGATTACACTAGCTATCTTTGGTATATTATTTGTAACAATTACTAATATCATAATTATGAACTTGACAGTTGCAAGGAGAATTAAGGCAAGATCATATGCCCGAGAAGAGATGGCTTTTATGTTAAATGTTTTAAAAAAAGATGTAAGAAATTCTGAAACTGTTTCGGAGTTAGGAGGAAACAGTGTTAAGGTTGCAATAGTGGAAGATGACCATTTGACTCATTGTTATAAGTGGTTTATCGATGGGTCGAACAAAACGGTCGAGAGAACAGAAATTGATTGTACAACAAATGCGGACATTGATACGAGTTATAAGACTCCTGATGATGTTGAATTTGATAGTTTTGAGTATAAAATAATTGAAAATGAGAGCAATTGGGTAGTACATATAATAACTAAGGCTTGGACTGTAGGGATGCCCTATAAGCCGGATAAACAATGGATTACAAAAGAGGTAGCTGTTTCGACAAGAAATTTTGATTTTGATTAAATTATATTAAATAATATTTTTATATATAAAATATAATGAAATTATTAAAAATTATTAAAAATAATTACTCAAAAGTTAAGCAGTCGGGTCAAATGCTTCTTTTTGTTTTGATTGTTGTGCTGCTTCTTCTTATAGTTGTGCTAGCTATCGTAGTTAATATAAGGGTGGATATAGAAGAGACGCAAATGGAGAGAGAATATGAATCAGGGTATTCTGTAGCAGAAGAGGAACTTTTTAAAATAGCTTCTGAAGGTTATAATTTATGGATAAGTGATTGTGATGATTGTGATGAACTTACTAGTACAGATGAACATTTTGATCTTTGTTCGAGAAATGAATGTGAAAGTAATGATTCTGATGATTTTAGATGTACGATAAAGAGCACTGAGGTAGATGGAGTACCGACGGATGTTATTATAAAAGAATGTATTATGCATAAAATTGAAGGAATATCTATAAATCAGGATGAAACAATTGAAGTTGTTTTGGATTATAATGGACAGACAGCATCTGGTGTATTAGATGTATCATGGGAGGGAGCACCTGCGATATCAGCGATGTTGGTTTGTAAAGATGCTTCTGGTAATTATTCAAATGTGAGAGCGGCAATTTGTAGTGGTAATGCACCTACATGCAGTATGTCAGGGGTTGAAGGATTTAAGTCAATAAATGAAGCTAGTGTTTTGGGTGAACCATTAAATATTGATACTTGTGGAGGATCAACTCCTGTGTTATTGAGGCTAAGAGCGATTGGAGGAGATGCTATGAATATAACTGTTGAGGGAGATTTGCCTCAACAGATGGCTAGTATTAGATCTCAGTCTTTTACTAATGGCGTTGAAAATGCTGAGGGTTTATCAGCGCCTGAAGTTGTTACTTTAGATATGCTGCATAAACGTTTGCCAGCTCTATTCGATTATGTTTTATATGTAGCAGACGGGGATGTAAGAAAATAGTTAATATATTAATGATTTTTTATGGCAGAGAACAAAAAAGAAGGAAAAAACAAAAAAATACTTATTGTTGATGATGAGCCGGATTTGCGTATGATGTTCAAAGATATATTATCAACTTATGGTTACCAGATCGATGAAGCAGCAGATGGGGTTGAATGTCTTGAGAAGATGTCGAAAGATAAATTTGATTTAGTTTTGCTTGATTTAATGATGCCTCGAATGGATGGTATGGAGGCATTGACCAGGATTAAACAGGATAAAGATAAATACGGGAATGCAGCTATTTTGATATTAACCAATCTAACAAGTGATGTTGCGATTAAAGAGGGATTTGAGAGAAAGGCTGATGGTTATCTTATAAAAACTGAGCTAACACCAGAGGAAATATTGAAGGAAATAGAAAAAGTTTTTAAAAAATAATTTATATAATTTATATGTATAGAAATGCAAATTTTCAAAAATAAAAAATTTATTGTGTTTATGGGATTAGGTCTAGGTTTATTGATTTTAGGTATTGGTATATTTTTATATTTTGTTTTAAGTAAAGAAGAAGAATCTCAAATTAGTGATAGTGATGTAATTCAAATTGTTAATGAAAGTGATACTTTAAAAGATGAAGATGATTATCAGGAATTCAAATCTAAATGGGATAATTATATAGATAGTGAAGATGCTTCTGGGAATATAAGTGCTTATTTGTCGTATGCTCTGGGAGAAGGAGCTAGATATGATTGTAATACAGCTATTATGAAGGTCGGAGAGGAAACTTTATATGGGTGTGATTTAAATGTACAGTTTGTAATGAAAGAGTTTCAAAATTATATTTCAGGGGAACTTGAAGATGAGGTTCTTCAAGATATGATAGATGAGGCTGTTATACAGTCTGGTATATTACAAAAGGGCGAGGAATTAGGAATTATTACTTTAGATGATACTTTTTATAATTCACCTGATAAGAGTATGGCTAAAAGATTTCAGAAGGTTGAGGATGTTAGAGAGGAGTTTGAGAGTAGTTATATCAAAAGACTAGATTATGAGGTTATTACTATTTATTTCCATAATCAACAAAAGCCAGAAAATCTAACTCTAGAACAAGCTAAGAGTATAGCAATGGAAAAGATAAGTATTTTACATGATAGGTTGAAAAGAGGTGAAATAACAATGGAGGAGGCAGGAAATGAACTTTTAACTGATAATATAACCGATGATACAACAGGAGTATCCATAAGTGAACTTGATCCGGTTTATCAACAGAATGTATATACAAAGGCTGTTGGTAGAGAATATGGAGTAATAATGTTTAAGGACAATACAGCTGATAAAGTATTAAAGAGTTTAGGTGAGGGAGAAATTAGTGACATATTAACATTAAAGGACTATGAGTTTACTATGGAGGAATGGGCTGAAGCTTCAACTGATGATAGCTTCCCTTTAGTTGATAGTTGTTATGTTGTTATTCAATTGAGTGATGTAAAGAACGGAAAGAGCGGAACGTCTATCGCTGAATCAATAGATAATATAGATGAAGTTATATTAGAAGAATATAAAAATAAATTAATTATTACAAATTTATAGTTAGATGAAACCTAAAAAATTTATAATTTTGTGTTTTATAATTCTATGTTTTTTTATTGTAGGGAAAGTAAATGAAATCAGGGCTTATGAATCATCTGCTGGCCATAATTTTTATATTGAACTTCCGGATGGTTCTACGGAAGAGTTAAAAGGGATACAAATGATAGGTATTGGTCATGATTATCAGGGTGGTTTTTATTATTTTTCTGCATGTGATTATGAATATGAATTCGATCCTAATGATCCGAATTATTCGCAGGCGATACTTAGTCAGTGTATTTCAAAGTCTAGTTGTAATTTTACAGGACATTTCATGCCTTATATGCCTGGTTATTATAATTCACCTTTAAGTGTATATGTTTGGGGAAATTATTGGAATGCGAATGTACCTCCAGGAAAAGGGGGTGAAAGGTGTTCAAGAGATAGTAATGACCCCAATTTCCTTGAAACTTCTCATGCATATTTTTATGGGACAACATTTGCTGATAGGTTTCCATGGTTTCCGTATGAAGATAGAAATCCAAGAGGGTCAGATCATGCCTATTGGTCAGGAAGAATAGACTCTTATTGTACTGGAAGTAATTGCCCAGGTGTTCCATGGGTATCAAGTACAGGATATAGTCTCTTATTAAAGGATATGTGTTGTGAACCGGAAGATATGGTTTGGTATGGAAGAGATGATAGACCAAGCTGGGCTGAAGATGATATAGGGGAAGTAATAAATGAAGCATTTACAGGTTCATCTTATAATCAGTGGCATATGAATATGACATGGATGCTGAAGTTAGGTACTGTTCCACCTGTGACAACGGTAACTGGTCCAAATGATTGTCATAAAAATACAAATACTTTCACAATAACTGCAGAGGATAATGATTTTGATTTAATAAAAGAAGTTGAATTGATTTTAACGGATGATGGTACTCCATATACTTATAGTTTTAATTTAGAAAACGGGACCTTTAGTGAACCTGCAGGAAGTCCGTTTGAAATTGAGTCCCCTACTATACCAGTAGAAGGATCTCCGATCACAATCAATTTAACAGTAACGAATTTAGAAGAATTAGGTTATCACCAGTATAAAACAATTTCATATAGAGCTAGGGCCAAAGAAGAGGCAGAATGGGGAGAATGGAATGAATGGCAGGAATTTCATGAAGAATGGTATTATCCATCGCCTGCTATATCATCTACTCCTGATTATGAAAATCAGACAATGGAAGTAACTTATACAGATAATGGATCAAAAGCAAATGAATGTTTATGGTCAGTAAGTTCGGAATCAAATAATGAAACTATTAATAATGACTGGCCAAATATAAGAAGTGATAATGATTTGCCTGCCTTAGGCACTGGTCAATGCAGTGGTAGTTATTCATTTTCGCCTGCTAGTGATGATAATTATACATTTTATTTAACTGGAGAAGGAGGATTGTGTGGAGCTGATAATAGGGTAAGTTCAGGCTCTGTATATGAATCACCTGATGCTTGGGTTATGACTGGATGGGGAGATACTTATGTATATAAAGGTGTTATGCAGACTGAAGCTATGAAGATGTGGAAGATAACAGGAAATGATTTTTCTATTCCGGATATTAATGAATGGGCTTATTTTTCAACTTATATATTGTCTAAGTCAGATTTTGGAGGATCATTTCCAACGACTTCTGGGGATGGAGATGGTGAGAGTAAGAGAGGTTTTATATTAGATAAATATGATGATATGAATAGAGAAATAATTGGTGATGGGGGGATGTACGGTTATTTGAAGGAAATATCTGAAGAGAATGAATGTACCAGTTCTAACTGCGAAGTAATAAATAGTATGCCGTCTTCATGTAGTGGGAAGAAAGTTTATTTTGTTGACGGTAGTTTAAATATTACGAGTAATTTTTATGAGTCAACTAAGGATGATGCATGTGTGTTTATTGTTAAAGACAATATAAGTGTGACCAGTGGAGTAAGTAGTTTAGAGGGATTCTTTTTAACTGATGGTTTATTTGCTACTGAAAGTGCAGGTAGCCAGTTAGAAATTAATGGTGGAGTGATAAGTGAGAACGTTAATTTCGGTAGGTATTTAGACAATAATTATACTAATCCAGCTGAAGTGTTAAGTTACGATTCAAAGTATCTTGACTTGTTGAGGGAATATTTAGGAGAAGGGTATCCTCAAAATATAAGGGAGTGGAAATATTCATCAGGACAATAAAGAGTAAAATAAAAGTTATAATTCTCTAATGAAGAAAAAGATTTTCAAGAATACAACAGGAGTTATTATTACTGGTATTCTTATAGGAGTATTGATTGTAGGTGGTGGTATTTTTTTATATTACAGTTATCAAGAGAGCAAGGGAGATAAAGAAGGTGTCATTACTGAGAAGGAGATAATCAGCAGTGTGAGTGGTATAGATACCATAAGAAGTGAAGATGATTTGCAGTCATTTAAGTCGAACTGGGATTATTATATTGACGGAAAGGATTTATCAACTGAAAGCAATATTGGGGCTTATTTAACATATGCTCAGGAAGGGGGATCAAGGTATGACTGTGATACACCTATTATGAAGGTAGGAGAAGAGACAATTTATGGTTGTGATTTAAATGTACAGTTTGTGATGAGAGACTTTAAAGATTATGTTGAAGGTTATGGAGAAGATTTTGAGAGTAATGTGCTTGCTAGTATGATAGATGAGGTTATTATTCAATCAGGATTATTACAAAAAGGAGCAGAATTAAATATAATCGAGCTAGACGAATTGTTTTATAATTCTCCGGATAAAAGTATGTCAGAGAGGTTTGATAAAGTAGATCAAGTTAGAGAGGAATTGGAAGCTGGTTATATAAAAAGGATTGACTATGAAGTTATAACAATATATTTCCATAATCAGGAGGAGCCGGAGAATATACCATTAGAAGAGGCAAAGGAAATAGCATATGAGAAAATGGAGATATTGTATAATAGATTGAAAAGTGGGGAGATAACGATGGAAGAAGCAGGAGACGAGATAAAGAATGATAATATAACTGGAGATACGACTGGAATCTCGTTGGAAGATTTAGATCCAATATATGAACAAAATTCATATATTAAGGTTATTGGTCGAGAATATGGAAAAAGTTTATTTAAAGATTCATCTGCTGATGATATTGTGCGTGATTTAGATATTGGTGAAATAAGTGAAATATTAACTTTAAAGGATTATAAATTTACAAATGAAGAGTTCCGTGAAGCTACTATAGAAGAAAATTTTCCTCTAGTTGATAGTTGTTATGCTATTATTGAGTTAAATAGTTTTGATATGGGGGAAAATGGAGTATTTGTAGCTGAGACAGTAGAAGGTATAAATGAAGCTATACTTGTAGAGTATAGTGATAAATTGATTATTATTTAATTAGTTTAAATGAGGTTTAGAATATTTATAATTACATTTTTATTCACGTTCTGTGTATTCTTTATTATTGGGATAAATAATATACATGCTTATGATTCTAGAGCTGGAAGTAGTTTCTATATTGAACTTCCTGATGGTTCTACTGAAGAATTAAAGGGTATTCAGTTAGTAGCTATTGGGCATGATCATCAAGATCCACCAGGCTTTTATTACTTTTCAGCTTGTGAGTACGATTACGAGGTTGATGATAGTGATCCTAACTATGAACAGGCTATTGGTAGTCAATGTTATACTAAATCTAGCTGTAGATTTTTAGGGCATTTTATGCCTTATATGCCAGGTCACTATAATTCTAATCTAAGTCTTTATGTGAGAGGTGATTATTGGGATGCTAATGTCCCAACCGGAGACCCTAAAGATCATCCTGGAGTAACTGTTGAGAGATGTTCAAGGGATAAAGGCATGTATGATTTTCTTGTTACTTCTCATGTATATTTCTATGGGATGACATTTACAGAACGATTTCCGTGGTTTCCTTATGAAGATAGGAATCCTAGAGGTACAGATCATGCTTATTGGGTAGGCGAAATAGACTCGTATTGTACTGGAGATAATTGTCCAGGTGTTCCTTGGGTATCAACTATTGGTTACGATTTTAAAGGAGGACCGTATTTATTAAAAGATATATGTTGTGAACCCGATTCTATGATTTGGTATGGTAGAGATGATAGACCAAGTTGGGCAGGAAGTGATATAGCAGAAGTTATTAATGAGTCTCATTCTGGTAATTTGCATAATCAATGGCATTTAAATATGTCGTGGACTTTAAAAATAGCTGAGCAGCTTCCGACTGTTACAATATCGGGTCCGGGTGATTGCTATAGAACAGGGACTTTTACAGTACAAGCAGAGGATCCTGATTTTAATAGTATTAAAGAAGTGGAATTAGTTCTTAAGGATGGAGGTACTCCTTATATTTATAGTTTTAATCTTGAGAATGGTAATTTTAGCGAGCCATCAGGTAGTCCTTTTGAAATAGAAACCCCTTCTATTCCTATACAATCTGCATCTGTAACAGTAGATTTAACAGTAACCAATTTAGAAGAATTAGGTTATCACCAGTATAAAACTATTTCGTATAGAGCAAGAGCAAAAGGTAGTGAAGAATGGGGAGAATGGAGTAATTGGCAACAGTTCAATGAAGAGTGGTATTACCCTTCTCCATCCATATCAGCAAGTCCAGACTATGGGAATCAGACTATTGATGTAACATTTGCAGATAATGGTTCAAAAGCAAATGAATGTTTATGGTCAGTTACTTCAGGTTCAAATAATGCAACGATTAACAGTGAATGGCTAAACATAAGAAGTGATAGGAGTCTACCAGCAAAAGGAACTGGTCAATGTAGTGGCAGCTATTCTTTTTCACCAGCTTATACTGATAATTACACATTTTCCTTTTCTGGTGAAGGTGGGTTATGTGGTACAGATACAACGGTGAATACAGGATCGGTTTATGAAGCAGCGAATGCATGGTTAATGACAGGATGGGGAGATGTGTATGTGTATGGAGGTATAACAAGTAGTGATCCTATGGAGATGATGGAAATAACCGACAATAGATTTTCTATTCCTACAATTAATGATTGGGCGTATTTTTCTACATACATTATTTCGAAATCTGATTCTGGAGGTTCTTTTCCTACAACAGAAGGAGACGGGGACGGGAAGAGCAAAAGAGGATTTCAGTTAGATAGTTATGATGATATGAATAGAGATAAAGTTGGAGATTCAAGTGTTTACAATTATATAAAAGATTTATCAGAAGAGAATGAATGTACTACAGAGAATTGTAGAGTAATTACAGGTATGCCTGCTTCTTGTACTGGTCAGAAAGTATATTTTATTGATAGTGATTTACAAATTGATAGTAATTTCAATGTTATTTCTTCAAGTGATGCATGTGTTTTTGTTGTAAAAGAGAATGTTAATGTAGCACCGAATGTTAGAAGACTGGATGCGTTCTTTTTAGTAGATGGTACTTTTACTTCGCAATCCTCAGATAGAAGGCTTGAAATAGAAGGAGGAGTTATAAGTAATAATGCTAGTTTTATAAGAGCGATAGATAATAGTTACTTAAATCCTTCAGAAGTTATAAGTTATGATCCTAAATATCTTGATTTGCTTAGAGAATATCTTGGAGTGGATTATCCATCAAATGTACGTGAGTTGGGATATTCAAGTAGTTTATAAACATTTTTTTCTAGACAGAAGTTTAAAAAACATTTATACTATTATATATATAAGTTAGTTAGTTTGATTATGAAGCTGCCCGATTTTTTTGCGCTGGATATAGGGAATCATTCTATTAAAATATGTCAGATTCAATGGAATGGTCAGAAACCACGTCTTGTTGCTATCGGTAATACTGTTACACCTAGAGGAATAATTGGAAGTGAAAGTGATGACCACAAAAAGGAATTAGCTAAACATTTAAAATTAGCTAAGAAAGATGCAGGTTTGAAGATAAATAAAGTTGTAGTCGGTCTCCCGGAAGCAAGAATATTTACTCAGCTTATTACAGTACCTAAAGTTGAAGATAATAAGGTTGAAGAATTGATTCACTGGGAGGCAAAAAAATATATTCCTGTTCCGATAGATGAAGTGAGGATAGATTGGATTTTTTTAGGAGAAAGAGTAGTAAATAACAAACCTCATTTAGATATTTTTTTAATTGCAGCACCGAAAAGTCTTATTGAAAGATATTTAGGTGTTTTAAAGCTTGCTGGTCTTGAACCTGTTGGAGTTGAAACAGAAGCTATTGCTACTACTAGAGCTCTATGGTGGCCTAAGCAGATGGAAGTTAAAGGGGCAGGAGAATTAGATAATAGTTCTGTAATGATATTAGATTTTGGTGCTAAAAGTACAGATTTATCTGTCGTTCAAGGGGGTTCACTGCTTTTTTCTCAGAGCTTGGTTACCGGATCAGATGCCTTAACTGAAGCATTAGTATCTGACTTTAACTTAGAATTACAACAGGCTGAAGAATATAAAAGGAATTATGGATTAGATGAAACTCAGTTAGAAGGAAAGATAGCTAATTCTTTGAAGCCGGTAATGCAGGTGATTACAGGTGAAGCTAGAAAAACATTAGATTTTTTCAAATCTAGATTTGAAAAAAGTACTCCAAGAAGGTTATTGTTAGTAGGAGATGGAGCTAAGTTACCAGGTATTTTAACTTTTATGGCAACGGAACTTGGTATCGAAACGGCTCTTGCGGATCCTTTTGCAAATGTTGAAATTACTAAGAGTATTAAAAGTAAATTTGAACAGCTCTCTTCTGTTGGATACTGTGTCGCCTTAGGGTTAGCTTTGAAGACGGGTTAAGATTTATAAATTAGGTTTAATTATTTTTATATGGCAATATATAAACAATCTGTAGATTTTTTACCACAATTATCAAAGAAAGAAAAAGAAGAAAAGTATAAGGTTTCAAAGGCTGGTATTTATGCATCTTTACTTCCGCTTATGGCTTCAATTATTTGGGTAATTGCAGTATTTATAAATTCATTTTATGAAGGTGAAGTAAGAGGGGTTGAAGAAACTATAGTGCAAAAGCAAAATGAGATAAAATCTTATGATGAAATTCGTAATAAGCATGCAGAGCTTGTTTTAAAAATAGATATTTTAAAGGATTTGATACAGAAGAATTTCTATCCTCAGCAGTTCTTTAATTATGTATCCAGTACAATTAGATCTACTGGAGATGCTCATGCAGAGATTTATGCTTATGGTAGAGAGGAAGATGGTACTTTTAATATTAAAGGAAAAGCGACTTCATACTTGGATTTAGCTAAAATTATGGTAGTTTTTAATCAAGAAGAAGAGTTCAGTAATGTTGAGATAGAATCTATTCGATACGATGATGAAGAAGACAATGTAAATTTTGAAATTAACTTTATCTATACAGAAGATATTAGTACATAAAAAGAATTATGCAAAAAGAAAGTTATAGAGATAAAAAGACAAAAAGTGTAAATGAGCAGGTAAAAGAAGCTTTAAAAGAGTCAGACGGACAAACTGATTTAACGGGAAAGTTTAAGAAGAAAAGTGAAAGTTTTGTTAAAATGTTAATTTATTACAGTTTGCCTTTATTTGGAATAGCACTTTTTGTGGGTATTTTAGTTTTCGGGACAGTACCAACAATTAAAGGGACCTTAAATTATATAGACGAAAAAGAAGAAAAGGAAGAGGAAGTTGATGAGCTCGAAGAAGAAATTAGCAGACTGAAAAGTTTTGAGGATAATCAATATCAAATTAATTCAGATCTTAAAACAATAGATAAGATAGTTTCTTCACAAAAAACTCAAGTAGCTAAGTTTGTAGGAGAAATTGAGAGTTTGGCTGAAGAATATAGTTTGGAGGAATCAAAGCATGAGTCAGGTGAGCAGATTAAAAGGATTGAAGAGGAAATAGAAGAAGCTGAAACTAGAGAAACGGCGTCTGTTATACATATTCCAACTACATCTGAATACGTTGCAACATTCAATGATATAAAAGATTTTCTTGATGCTTTATACGAAAAGGATGATTTTATAATTGTTAGTAGCCTTGATATGCAAGGATATACAGCTCGTGAATATTTTGCTTCTTTACAGGAAGAGTTAGGAGAACAAGTAACTGTGGATACTACTTTGTCAGTGATATCTTGGACTATGGAGGTGACATTCAAGAAATATCAATTTAGTGAGGGTTTTGATAATTATATTGAGGAAAATATGGTTACTTTGACTACAGAACCTGATGAAGAAACGTTGGAATTTATTAGGGAAAGATACTCAGAATAATTTTTATTAATCCAATTTTAAAAAAACTTTTTGATTATCTTGTTTTGCAATTATAGAAATTATATTTCTAATAGCTTTTATTGTGCTCCCTCCTCTACCTATTATTTTCCCCTTGTCTTCTTCATTGGCTTCAATGTGAAATGTGATGCCGATATCAGTATCCTCTTTTTCAACTTTAATATCTTTTGGATTAGATGATAATTTTTTTAATATATATTCCAATAATTTCTCCATCTTTTTTTATCTTATAAATTATTTCTTTTTTGAAACTTTAGACCTTTTTTTATCTAGTGATTTTTGTTCTTTTTTAATCCTTTTCTTAGTTGTTTTTTGAGTTTCTTTATCTTTCTTCTTTTTCTTAATATCTCCTTTTATTATATCAGTTTTCTTTTTTTCTATTTTTTTTGGCTCTTTTTCTTCTTTTGGGGCTTTTTTAGGTTTTTTAGGTTGTCTTTTAGGTTGAAAGCCGGCTTTTACTATTTTCTTTTTTACTAAAAATGACTTTACTGTTTCTGTTGGTTTTGCACCAACTGAAATCCAGTATTTTGCTCTTTCTACGTCCAATTTGAGCTTTTTGCTTATCGGATTGTAATAACCAATATATTCGATAGCTTTTCCGTCACGTTTTGATCTTGCAGGCATAACTACAATTCTATATTGAGGTGAGTTCCTTTTACCTATTCTTGTGAGTCTTATTTTTAACATACTAATTTATAATAATTAAATATCAAATATAATTGTTGCATATAAGCAACGTTTATTATTGTATCAAAAGTTTGGGCTTTAGTCTATACCGAAGTGTTCAGCAATCAGACTTTTCCAATTATCAAGTGCATTTTGTGCTGCATTTTGTTCAGCTTCTTGTTTGCTTGAACCTTTACCATGTCCAAAATCTTTATTCTTAATCATGACTTTTGATGTAAATATTTTTTCATGATCGGGACCTTTCGAGTTTAATATTTCATAAATTGGAGTTTCTTTTATCATTTCTTGAGCAATTTCCTGTAGTTTCGATTTACTGTCTATATCGAGCCTCTTGTCTACTATTTCTGGTATTTTGTAAAAAAGATTTTTCTTAAGGAATTTTCTTACTACTGAAACTCCTTGGTCTAAATAAAGTGCTCCTATTACAGATTCGAATGTGTTTGCTAGTATATATGGCCTTTCCCTTCCTCCAGTTTGCTCTTCCCCTTTACTCATAAATATATATTTCCCATAGTTCAATCTTTTGGCTTCTTCATACAAACTTTGTGTTCTTACAAGTGCAGCCCTAAAACTTGTTAAATCTCCCTCTGTTCTGTTGGGATAATTATCAAATAAGTATTTAGACACTATTAATTCTAAGACTGCATCACCTAAGAATTCAAAACGTTCGTTGTGTTCTATGTTTTTCTTTCTATGTTCGTTTAGATAGGATCTATGAGTTAGTGCTGTTTTTAAGAGTTTTGGATTTTTTATTTTATATCCTATTTCATCACAGAATTTTTTTAATTTGTCAGGCTTACTTTTTTTCATTATAAATTAAATTCCTCTTTTTTATTAAGTAAATTTCCTAATACACCATTTACAAAACGACTACTTGTTAACCCCCCAAATTCTTTTGCAAGTTCGATTGCCTCATCAATTGCCACTTTATATGGTGTTATTTGTTCGATAAATCCTTCAGTTATTGCTATTCTAAGTATCTGTAAGTCTATTTGTGATATCTCGTCAATTGGTCTTTCGGGAGCCAACTCTGATATTATCTGGTCAGTAATTTTTTTATTTTCTTCAACCGATTTAAATAAATTTTCAAATAACTTTTTGTTATAATGCTTTATATTGTTTATTTCGCAAAGCTTGTCACTAGAAAATGATTTATTGTTTCTATCTTTTAAATTCAATAATTTGAAGCTATTTTCAAATAACTTCTGAAGCACTAATATTCTTGATGTATGACGTGGATCTTGTTTATTCTTCATTTAATAACTTAGTATAAGTTAAGTCAATTAAATTTATGTCTTTATATATTCTTTGTCTTTGTATTTTCCGCAATTAGGACAAGCCTGATGTGGACGTTTTAATTTACCACAATTAGGACACTTGACCAAATTTGGTGTCTTTAATGCATGATGAGATCTTCTTCTGTTTTTACGTCCTTTAGATATTTTTCTCTTTGGTAAGGCTCCCATTATAATATTATCTAACAAATTAAAAATGAAATCTGTATTTGTGAATTTATATCAATTTTAAATGATTTATATAAATATCATTATACTACAAATAGACAGCTCAAAAAAGTTTTAGA
>CAZNER010000014.1:0-35788 GCA_964572065.1 uncultured Candidatus Saccharibacteria bacterium | reverse complement strand
ATTTTTAATTTTATTTTTAATTCTTTACATACATTAACTGCATGATGTACTCCCTTTGGTTTTATAATTCTTCCATAATAGGCAAAATAATCAGAAGGTGTTTTTATAAATTTAAACCTTGATATTTTTATCCCATTATAGATTGTTTTAATGACATTTAATTGTGGTACTTTAAATTTTTGATTATTGCTGATTGCATTAAATGATATTCCTTTTAATAAAGAATAACTTTCGGGATTTGGGAAATTAAGTTTAAATGGATCATGCAGAGTGAAGAGTATAGGCGTATTTTTTATTGTCTTTGAAAAAATTGGTCCTTCTGGTCCATTTGTGATAAAGATATGAATAACGTCAAATTTATCTGCTTTGCTGAAAACATTAGCAAGAATTTCATATTCAATAATTTTAAATAATTTTTCAAATGTGACGAGATCATTTTTTATTAGATTTGTAGGATTTAAATTATGTTTTTTAAGTTCAGTTATTATGCTTTTAGTGTCTACGAAATCTATATTAGCTTTTGTATTAACTTTTCCAGTTGTAAAAAGAGTTACTTCATGTCCTTTTTTGACAAGCTCATTAGAAAGATCTATAGCAAGCTGACCAGGTGCAAAAATACTATCTTTGAGAATTTTGTCCCACATGAATATATGCGGAGTTACAATCGCTATTTTCATAATGAGTTAATTATATTTATAAGCAGTTTTATTTGCAAAAACACAACTTACTGTGATATTATACTTATAATTGAATAGTTGAAAAGCTTTGATAGAGAGAATGGGCTCTATCGCAGAAATGCAAGCTGTGAGGTGAAATTGTTATTAACCGAGCCGTAAATCCAGCGTAAATGGATAAATTTATGTTGTTCAATTAGAATAAAGTAAGTTAGTAAGCTATGTAGAGTGATTTACATAGAAAAAGAGGTGGCAACACGTTTTGAAAGCGTCCTCATACAAACAAGAGTATTGTTTGCATGAGGACGCTTTTTTATAGGCGGGTAGCTCAATTGGTAGAGCAACGGTCTCCAAAACCGTAGGTTAGAGGTTCGATTCCTCTCTCGCCTGTAAAGAATTTATTATTAAAATATATTATATTAAATTTTAATTATTAATTATTCAAGTTATGAAAAAAAGAATACTAACAGGTGATACACCATCAGGTACTGGTAAGCTGCATTTGGGTCACTATGTAGGTACTCTTGAGAATAGAGTTAAGTATCAGACAAAATATGATACGTACATTGTCATAGCTAATATGCATGCTTATGCAAACTACTATAATAAATCTAAACAGATAAATAAAGCTGCATATGAAACTTTTTTGGATAATCTTGCAGTAGGTATTAATCCTAAAAAATCAATAATATTTTTAGAATCAGGAATACCTGAATTATTTGAATTGTATACATTCTTTTTAACTATGGTAAGAACGAAACGAGCAATGAGAAATCCTAGTGTAAAAGAAGAAATAGAGTATAAAAAGTTAGATCCGACACTAGGATTTGTATGTTATCCAGTTCTGCAGGCTGCAGATATATTAGGATTTAATGCTGATTTAGTGCCTGTTGGTGAAGATCAAGAACCGGTAGTTGAACAAGTACGAGAAATAGCTAGAGATTTCAATAAATCCTATGGAGAGACATTTGTTATACCAAAAGCAAGGATTGGAAGAGTAGCTCGTTTAGTAGGTACTGATGGTAAGATGAAGATGAGTAAGAGTGGGGATAATTCAATATTTCTTTCTGATAACGAGAAAACATTGAAAAAGAAAGTCATGTCTGCTTACACAGATCCAAATAGAGTACATTCTAGTGATCCAGGTAAAGCAGAAGGTAATGTTGTTTTTGTTTATCATGATACTTTTAATCCTGATAAGGGAGAGGTAAAAGATTTAAAGGAAAGATATAAAAATGGGAAGGTAGGAGATGTTGAGGTAAAGGAAAAATTATTTAAAGCATTAAATGAATTTTTAAAGCCTATACGTGAAAGAAGGAATTATTACGAAGTTCGCTCAGATGAAACCAAGGAGATATTAATCGAAAGTACTAAGAGGGCTAGAAAGGTAGTACAGAGAGTAGTGGAGAAGTTTAGAGATAAGGTAGGAGTGAATAAGTTAATAGAAAAATAGAAGAGATATATCTTTTGGTATATAATCGATATTATAACTACCTCTTGACAAATTTGGAAAATGTGTTTTAATCTATTTGTAAATTATTATACTGTTGTTATGGGGCAATATTATTCTTATAATGATAATTATCTGGATGATTATTATGATGATGATTCTAATCAGGGTATTATTAATAATCAGGATGATTCTGATGATGACATGGATGGATTGGATGACTTTTCAGGTATAGATGTTGATAGAGATGATGATAAGGAAAATGAGGATAATATTGACAAAGAAGAAGATAAAATTGTTCATACTTCCAAAGATAATCTTCCTGAAGATGAGGAACAAGATTGATCCAGCTTTATAAAGTTGTTTTATAAGCCAACAATTGCTATTAATACAAATAATCAGATGATATAATGCGTGATATTTGAAGGGAATTTATAAATATGAAGAAGTATTTTATCGGGGCGGTACTTTCAGTAATATTTTTCACCTTTTTTTTCAAAAATAATGTATTTTGTGAAGAATCACAAGTCGTATTAAAAGCAAGAGTTATTAAAACGTCTGATATCAGAGAGATTGACGGGCTTAAGATGCAGGAGATCAAAGTTGAGATACTAAATGGAGATTATAAGGGGAATGTTGAAGATTTAAGTGTTCCTCTTGAAGATATATATTCTAGGATATTACAAGAGGGAGATATAATAAAAGTCAGTTATACGAGCATTAATGGTAGTGTCTATTTCCAATTTTATGATTTTTCAAGAATAAGAAGTTATATATGGTTAGTAGTACTTTTCATTGTAATATTAATTGTCCTTGTAGGATATAGAGGTCTGAGTACATTAATACCGGCTTTTTTAATGGTATTGTTCATTGTGTCTGGGGTTATACCGAGTTTGTTAATAAAATTTAATATGTTATTTTTATCTTTATTAATTATAGGAGTTATAGCAGCTATTACTGCATGGGTAAGACTTAGAGAAAGGCTTTTAACTGTAGTTGTATTATTTTCTGTACTGTTTTCTTTATTAATTGGATATTTAGTTTTTATGGGATTTTCTCAAGTCTCATATATAATTCCTTTTATAGGTTCAATATCTACTTTAAATGAGGATGTTTACTTAAGAGTTATTGATATGGTTAATATCAGTATTGTTTTTATACCGGCTGGAGGAGTGATAACAGCTAGTATACAAGTAGCAAGAATTTTATTACGAAAGCACATGAAGAAAAGTAAATTGTCATTAGGTGATATGCTTCGTCAGGGATTAGAAGTAAGTCAAAAAATATCTGCAAGAGAATTGAATAATTTAATAATTATGTTTATTGGATTGAATATTGTGGGAGTTTTTGTATTAAAGCAGGAATATACAAATGTTAATATTTGGGATAATGGATGGATTGCTCTTCAGGTTATATATACTATATCGAGTGGCTTAGCTATATTATTAATTACTCCTATTACAACATTTTTCTGTGCAGGATTTATTGGTTTTGTAAAAAGAGATAAAAAATCAAAGGGAGGTCAGAGAAAGTTGAAAATTAAGGAAGAAAGAGAAAGGAAGTTTAATTATTTTAAATAAATATGATTCTTCTTGGAGAAATACTTATAAAAATGGTAGAATCTAAAACGTGTTTTAATTAGATAATTTTATTATATATTTTAATGAGTGGTATATTAAAAACATTAAATAATATTACTTATAGTAAAGAAAAAGTAGACGAAGGCAGGTTAAAACTAACTATTGAAGTAGCAAATGAAAGGTTTGAATTAGCTAAGGATAGAATTTATGAGAGACTTGCTCCTTCTGTAAAGGTTGATGGATTCAGACCTGGGAAAGCTCCAAAGAATGTTATTGTTGCTAAATTAGG
Source organism: uncultured Candidatus Saccharibacteria bacterium (assembly GCA_964572065.1). Lineage (GTDB taxonomy): Bacteria > Patescibacteriota > Dojkabacteria > JAHIVN01 > JAHIVN01 > CAZNER01. Next base: position 31,795 of record CAZNER010000014.1, on the reverse strand, counting down.
ACCAACTCTTTTTGAGCAAACCTTAAATGATATCGTACCGAAATGTACCTTAGAGATTATTAAAAAGGAGAAGTTAATGCCTCTTGATCAAATTACATATAAAGTAGAAAAAATTGCTGAGGGGAGTGGAGTAAAATACTCGGCTACTTTCAGTGTATTTCCGGAATTTGAGTTGCCAGATATATCTAAGATTAAAGTTGAGAAGAAAAAAACTGAAGTAAAAGATGAGGAAATTGAAACAGTTATAAAGCAAATGGCTAATGAGAAAAAAGAAGATAAAGAGATGCCGAAAATTGATGATAAATGGGTTGCTTCTTTGAATCTTGGGGTAAAGAATTTAAAAGAGCTTAAAGATAAGATTAAAGGCGAATTATTAAGACAGAAGGAAAACGCTGAAAAAAATAGATATGTTGGAGAAATAATCAAGAAAATATCCAAGAATTGTAATTTCAATGTCCCTTCTGTTTTGATTGAAAAACAGATAATCAAAAAAGAAGCTGAGTACAAGCAAAGAATCAAAGATTTAGGAATGAAGGTCGAAGATTTTCTTAGAAATCAGAAAACAAGTATGAAAGAGCTGAAGAAAGGTTGGAGAGAAGAGATTAAAGAGGGAGTAAGGTCAGAGATAATTTTTTATAAAATAGCTGATAAGTATAAGATAAAAGTAAAAGATGAGGAAGTAGATAAACAGGTTGACCAGATAAAAGATGAGAAATTGAAAGAGCAATATAAAAGTCCTCAATCAAAAAGTTATCTTAGAAATATGCTTTTCAGGCAGAAGATTATAGATAAAGTACTTGAGTTAGTTGGAGAAAAGAAGGACAAGAATTAATCTAATTGGAAAAGTAATAAACTGCTATGTTCTTGCATACCATAAAGCTTAAGAATTTTCGTAATTTAGATGGTGAATATGACCTTTCGAATTATATAAATCTTATTATTGGTGAGAATGGGTTAGGTAAAACTAATTTTTTAGAAGCCGTAGGTTATCTTTCATTTGGTAAATCTTTTAGAACAAGCCATGAGCCATTTGTTATAAAAAATTATAAGAAAGATGAAAAGGATTTCGATTTCTGCCGATTAGAGGGACATTTAATTAACTCTTTGGGTGGAGATGTAATTAGGGAAGTGTTTTTGAAGAAAACAATTAATTTCTCAGGAAATGGTTGTAGAAAAACACTTAAAATTGACGGTAATCGTAAGTCTGTAAATAATTTTTATGATGACTTCTTTGCTGTGATATTTTCACCAACTACTATTAATTTAGTAATTAATTCTCCATCTGTAAGGAGGGGAGATTTAGATGATTTTATTAGTATGTATGATGGTGAGTATCTGAATGATATTATTGAGTATAGAAAGATAATAAGAAACAGAAATAAGTTATTGTATAAATGTTTTGAGGACAGATCTAGAGTTTCAGAATTAGGTTTCTGGAATAAAAAAATGTATGAATTGGGATCAAGGATAATCTATAAAAGATTGGAAGTAATTAAACAACTGAATCCTTTATTATTAAAAATTTCCAAAAAACTTTATAACTTGGATGTTAAGAAACTTTCTATAAAGTATATTACTAAGTTCAAAGGAGATGGTAGTATCAAAAGTATCTATAAATCGTTGAAGGATAAAGTTGAAAATAATTTAAAAAAAGAAATTTATGCAGGTTCAACTTTATATGGTCCTCAAAGGGAAGATTTCGAATTTATGTTAAACAGCAGGAATTTGAAGGAATCAGGGTCAAGAGGACAGCAAAGATTAGGTGCGTTTTTATATAAAATAGTGCAGTGGAATATTTTAAAGAGGGAGAATGGGGTTACCCCGGTTTTATTATTAGATGACTTGTTTAGTGAATTAGATTATAAAGTAATAGATAATATCTGTAAATTTTTAGAGAATTTAAATTCTCAGATTATTGTGACATCTACTTCAATAGACGGTATAACTAAATCTCTAATTAAGAAAGGCAAAAGAATTGATATATAAGTAGTGTTTGAATATTTATGGCTATTTAATAATATTTTTTAAGTCTTTAGCGAACTCAATTTTACCAAGCAGCTCATATGCATTTAATACCTCGTTTGATGATACAGCTTTCTTTCCAATAAATTTTTTAGCTTCTTTTGCTGAAGTTATGTCAAGTTTAAGAGGCATTCTGCTAGACCCTTGTAGGGCTCCTAGAGGACTTAACACATTTATTAAGAATGATTCTTTACATTTAGAACAAGTAAGGTGAAATACTGCTGTAAAATCATCTTTTTGAATTAATGTTAGATCATCAGATTTATATTTATAGCCACAATTACTACAGTGTTTAGGAACTGCTTTTTTGACACTTTTTATAAAACTTTGATTTTTTGATATTTTTTGAACATTTTTCATATACTATTATTTTAGCATATATAAAGCATGATATTCAAATTTAATACATGAAGATAGCTATTTACCCTTATTTATTGATATGTTCTAAGTAATTTGTGTCTGAATATTCACTACAATATTCAGTGTCATCAAATGTACTGCATACTTTTATTTTAAACCAATTGTCGTATTTGCTTCTAATAATTTCTTTTTCAGGTGAATGTGTTGTGTCTGATTTATTTCCTTCTATATGTATTAATTCTTCAACTTTCCAGAAATTATCAACTGAAAAGGAGAATGTGAATTGATTATTTCTATTTACTTCTAAAGAGTTATTGATTTCTTCTTGTAAAATTTCTTTTCTTTCACCATAAATGTATTCTCCAGTTTCTTCATTAGCAGTAAAATATGTTTGTATTGAATCAGCTATTTGATTAGTATTGTCATTTATATAATGAATAGTGTTAGCTAAATATCCGGATATATAACATTTGTCTTTGTCTGTTTTAATTTCACTAATGTATGGTTTTGGGATAAAAATTTTATTGGTTTCTTTATCTATATAAATTGTGTAGTCAAATTTTGTGAAGTCGATAGAATTTATTAAAGCTGTCCATTTAATGGTGTTATCATCCAAATCAAATGAACCGATTATTTGATAGACTGGTATCATATATTCTCCCCAATTAATGTACACTATTTCAATTGAAGATATATCTGTACAAGTAATATTAGAATTTTCACATAAGTATTCATGGTTTAAAAAATTTATATTTGAATTCAAAATATCTTGCTTGATCTCTTCTTCTGATTTGGCTGTGAACGAAAAGTAATAGTCATCTTCATTAAATTGATAGTCATTGTAATTATTTTCTACTTCATAAAGTCCGGCTATAAATTCTTCATTATTTGTTCGCCATACTGCAAGAGTTGAGGTGTAGATTTTAAACCCATTTAATTCTTTATAAAGAGGTGTTTTTTCGTATGTGTTTTGATAATCCGAATAAATTTGAGTGAGGTAGTCATATTTCAAGTTATTTATTTCAGAGTGATTATCATAAAAATCTTTAACTGCTTCTTCGGTACTTGATTTCATATCTGATTCAATATCATTTAGTTCTATTTCTGAAATTAAAGTTTTGTAGATCTTCAGTTCTTTTTGTTCCGGAAACTCCCAATTAAATGTAATATTATCCCAATTACACTGTTGCTTTAATGAGTTTTGTATATATATAGAATCTAAAAGATTATGCTTAAGTGCTTTTTCAGTAATATCAGGTGTTTCATTAGAATTATTCTGATTTGTTTCTTTATTGGTATATGCAATAGATAAATAGCCTCCAATAATGAAAAGACATATTATAATACAAGCAAGTAATATTATAGTTATGTTTTTTGTGTTTTCTTTATTTGTCATGTATGTATATTACATAACCGGAATTATCAATCCAATCGCAATGTTTTTTTAGATTAATTTTTGAACAGATATCAATTACTTGATTATTATTCTGAAATTCTCCATCTATTTTTTTGAAGAGCTCATAATGTACATGTGGAGCGAATTTTGATCCGTCGGTTTTATATCCTGAGTCTCCCTGATAAGCAACTAGTTCATCTTTTATTATATATTTAGGATAACTTGAGTTTAATTCTTGTGCAGTTTTTATATCATTAACTACATGGGCTATAACAATTTTCCATTGTTTATCATGACTTGTGATCTCTATGACTCCTGAACCATTTGGAGATTCTAAATACTCTGCATGTCCGTTAATTGGAGAATATAATGGAGCACCTTTATCAATAAAGCCTAATCTATCTACTATTTGGAAATCAACAGCTGATCGGTTACCGTCTTGGGAATGATTTTTGGGTGTTGCTGTAAGGTAGAAATTACTATTTGGTCTTATAGGAAGATCTATGTAGTTTCCTATTTGAGGCGTTTGGGCTTTAACTAGATTTAAATTTAGTTGATTTACGAACAATATTGATACGATTATTAAAAAGATTTTTAGTGATATAGAGATTTTCATTACTATAAATTATAACGAATTGTTGATTAAAAAGTAACATAAGTTATAAATAGTTGACAGTGTCTGAATAAGATATGTAGAATAAGTGTATATCAATACTGTTTTTGTTTTTTTAGTGTATGAAAAAATCAAAAAGTCTTTTTAATATAAATATAAAGCGTTTGTTAAGTTTTTTTTCTATTTCGGGTATATTTTTCTTATCTATTTTCTTAGTGATTTGCATAAATCTTATACATGGAATTTTTGTTAATGATTATTCAAGTATTTCAAAATCTTATAGAGTTGAGTTTTCGTCAGATAAGTATCTAGCATCTAAAGGAGATAAATTTGCAAATTATAATGAGTTTGAAGATTTAAATATAACCGAATTGAAAAGTGAAGATTGGACTCAATATACAAATGATAGTTATGGTTATAGCTTCGAGTATCCAGAAAATCTTGAGGTAAAAGAAATCATATCAGATAATTGTGGTGGTATATACTGTTTTACTTTAAATAATGGAGAGGATATAACTAAAGTTGAATTATTGAATATTTCTACATATTTCTCTAATTCTATTATGGATTTTGATTATGATGAAGGGCTTGATGGATCAGAATATAAGGAGTTAAGAGAAACAGTAATTAATGGAGATACTTATTATTATGTTATTTCAAATGACGGTATTGTAAAAATGCTTGCTTATGAATATAAGTATGAAGATGATATTTTATGGGTTAAAACAGAGCATAGGGTTAATGGTAATAATGGGAATTATTATATATCCTTAATAAAAGGGATAAATATACCAGAAGATGCACTGGATTTATATGACTCGGTATTAAGAACTATGAAGTTTTATTAAATTTTAAAGTTATTGTTTTGAGAAATTTATTATTTATTTCTTTAACGGTTTTATCTTCAATAGTATATACACCATTGGGTAATTTATCAGAAGAAGTCGTTGGTGATTTAAAAGATAAGGAGGGAAGTGAGGCTTATAAAGATAAATTTGCGGTTTTGGTAGGAGGTAGTGATTATGTAGATGAAAATCCCAATATTAGATCTGTCTTAGGTGAGAATATAGATGTAGATTTAAGATATAAAAAATTATTAGTTGAAGTGCCATTAGTACGATGTGACTATTACTACGGTAAGCATATAAATGCTACTGCTGGGGTGAACGAAGTAAATCGGATGCCAGTTTTAGAACCAGGTGATTCGATTGGCTTAATAAATGATGGCTATTTAACCTTGTTAGGTAACAAGGGATATGTAAGTCCCGGTTCAGATTTTATGTATGCTTCAGGAGTATGCTGGACTACAAGCACTTTAGGATTTTTAATGGATGAAGCAAATAAGACTTTTAGCCGTAAGTACGAGATTCCTTTGTTTACTTTTAACAGCGGAGATAGGCTGCCGCATCCAGAATCTTATGCAACTTATAGAAACACAAATTATGGTTATGGATATTCAGTAGTAAAGATTCCAAACGGGAGCAGTTTAGATTTTAGATTTACAGTTAATCCTGAATTAGCAAATAATCCTAGGTTTAAAAATTTGGAGTTGAAAATAGTAATGATATCTTCCATAGATAATGAGAATGCTTTTATGGGGCAATCAATAGGAGCTTATATTAAAACAAATATTAATTTTTAAGTATACGATTATTCTTCTATTAGTTTCAGTATTTCAGCTTCTATTTCGTCTGTAAAACCTGAATAGGCTTTATCCTGTATAAATATGATTGGATAATATCCAAAAGTTGCTGAGTATCCTTCACTTTCTTCATATACTTCTTTAAGAGCATTAAGTTCTTCATAAAAATTACTCTCAGAATCTAAATGTTCTTCAATTGTATAATCAATAGTATCAAGAAATTCTAATGCTTCAAGACACATGGATCCCTTTCCATTATGAAACATGACGATTTTATTACCAACGTAGTCGGAATTAGTGTCTTCAGACGTACTTATATAAGGTAGTTCATCGATGGAACATGGATTATCCACATTACTTTCTTCTTCTAGTTCTAAGATTGGTTTTTCTGTGTCTGGTGTGTATGGAGCATTATGATTTTGTGGTATTTGCCAGAAAGGTAAAGTTACATCAACTGTCATTATCTCATCTAAAGATACCCATTCAATTTCATTATTGTTAAAGAAATTAAGCCACATATCAAGCCATCTTTCCTTTATGCCTCCGATACGTGTATGAGATAGTAATGTGAATTTATTATTATCAAGTGCATCATTTAATTCCACCATCATATCATCCGGTGAGCCTCCTCTAACCCAGTAACTATAGTCACAAAGACTTCCGTATTTAAATCGTATTGAAGGAATGTTTGATACAGATAATATTTTTACATTATATTCTTCAGGCTGGTAAACTGTTGCTTCTGTTTCGGTAGTACCTCTTGCTACAATATAAGGAATTCCTAAAGCATCTGCAGCTTTAGCAGTATTTTCATCAGATGCTTGATACTTTGAACTTAAAATCCTTACTGGTTGTCCAGTACAAGCTTCAATATCCTCCTTTGTTTTTTTAAGGGCTTCATATTGGTCTTCATATGACATACCCCAAAGAGGGTCGTTTGTATAAGCTCCCATGATTTCTACATTATAATCTAAAAGTTTTTTCATATCTTCGCAATTTTCCTGAACAAATTCAGATCCGCTGTATATTACACCATGAATACCTCTTTCATACATTTCATTAACCATGTTTATAAGACCATCCATATTTTGATATTCAATAAGTATCATCATTCCTTTTGGAATGTTTTCTTCAGTATCTTCTTCTGATGTTTCTTGTTCGGTTTTTGGACAACAGTATTCTCTAACTAAGTAGTATTCAATAAAGCCTAGTGAAACTGCTGTTATTATAATTAGGATCGGAATAATTATTTTTGATTTATCCATTTTGAAAATTATAATAATTTATTTCAATACATATTGTAATAGTTATATTTTATTTGTCAATATTTTTAGTGATGGATTATAAGTTGACGTTTAAATAGTATAATTGTATATTAAATATATATAATTTATCAAATATAATTACATGACAAATCCTAAAGACCCTCCAAAAGAAAAACCTCAAGCAGATCCATTAAAAATAGAGGGAAATATAAAGAACAAAGAAGATAAAGAGAAGGATAAGAAGGAAGGAGATAAAAAAGGTAATAAGAAAACAATGAAAAAGTTTGTTAAAATCGTTATACCTGTTTTAATTCTACTTATGCTAATTAGTGCTATTGGTGTGATAAGTTATTTATACTATAAGAAGTATAATGATTATAAGAGTTTGTATGATGAAAAGATTAGAGTCCAAAATCAGCTTGAAGAGGAAAAGAATAAGACAGCAGTGGATTATGAGGATCAGATTGAGGAGCTCAATTCGGATATAGATACATTAACTGATGAAAAAGATGTTTTAAATACAGAGAAGGAGGCACTTGAGGAGGATAAAACTGAGCTTGAAAGTAGTGTTTCCAGTTATCAGACTAAGCAGGCAAATATAAGTAAATATGTGAATTTCCTTGATTATGTTTATTATGTAGTTGGTGTGCATGGAGGTTTCAGCGGTCTTACTGAAGCGGAGTATCAAACAGCTAGAAGTAAGGCGCAGGCTACAGGTAATGCTAATTTAGTGTCTGCTGTTGATTCAGCATGGAATGATACCGAAGTTGACCAGATGGTTAGATTTCTGAATGTCATCACTACAGCGCAAAATGGCATAAAGGCAAATTTATAAGTTTAGAGTAATAAGATGTACTGATTAATAGTAAACTGAATTAATCAAAATGTTTCGAATGTATTTATTATCTCTCTAAATATATTTTGGATATCTTCATCGTCAGTAAATGAAATCCAATAATAGGTTGTATCGTTTCCGTTAATATCTTTTGCTTCAACTTCAGTTTCAATACAGTGTCCTCCTGTAGACTCATTGGAGTATATTGTAATTTCATTACCGTTTATATACTCAGTAGTAATTGTTGGTGAAGTAACGAAAAAGCAATCAGATTGCCTTGGATTTAGTCTTATCCAGTCGTTTGAGTCCTTATTATCTTCAGCTTTAAGATGAATTGTTGGTATTTGTGCTTTTTCTCCAGCAGCAGTTTCATAATAAAAATTTTTATTTATTTCCCAAGATAATGGATATTTAAAAGAGAAGCTGCATTCATCGTTTGTATGTTCTTGTCCATGAGTATAAGAACCAAGCATCGTATAAAAAACTTCAGCTTCACAATAGTCTTTTCTTATTGATTGTTCAGTGTTTCCTTTAAATAGGCGGTTAATACCTAAATGAGTATATGGAACATAATAAAGAATGAACTTGTATTGCTCTAATCCCTCTTGTTCGAGAATAAATTTTGTTGCATCATTTCCATCGATTCTTGTTTCTTCGTTGTCACCAAGCATATAAGGAGGAGAAGTACCTTCGGATAGAAGATGCTGGTAGCTTTCTAGTGTATGATAGTTTGCCTCTCCAATAAATACAGCTGCTGTTTCAGAAATATTCCCTTCTGGACCAAAAGCTACATTCCAGTATGAATTTTCATTAAATAGTTCTTCACTATATTGCCAATTAGATGGATATTTGATGGTATATCCAAATCCATTTGAGTTGGAATATATTTGCCAGTCGTCATCTAATACTATCGTATCGCAGTCAATTTCATAAAGTTCTTCTTGTTCTTCCTCATCTTCAGCTTCTTCATTTTCAAAAGGTGTGAAATAACTGGAGAATATTATCCATCCTGTAAGACCAATTACTAATAAAAAGGAAATTGACCCAAAGCTAATTATTATCCAGTGTATTGGTTTTAGTTTCTTTAGCATATTAATATACTAAAGTTTTATTTTTTAAAAGTCAAAATTGAATTTTTTGAGGAATAACATATTTTTTTAATACAGTTGATGATCTTATTTAATAATATTCTTCTCAATTTCAAATATACTAATAAAAAAGATTTCCTATGCTCATGGGAAGTCTTAGAAGTAAATAATTTATTACTTTTATTCATTCTTGATGGCTTCAACTGGACTTACGTTTGAAGCTTTAATAGCAGGAATGAATGAAATGACAATTGTAATAATTACTAGAATTGCAGAAAGAATCGCTAGTGAGTCTATATCAAATGTTGTAAATATGCTGTGATCTACAGCATTCACAACATTAAATGTTTCTTCTATTGTGCTGGAAATTAAATTATCAAACCAATTTGCTACAAAGCTTGATGCTAGTATATTACCTAGGAATCCTATTATTACACCTATTATATAACCTACAGCTGTATAAAGCAGTGACTGGGTCAGAAATATTGTAAGAATATTCTTTTTAGTGAAACCAACTGCTCTAAATATACCAATCTCCTTTGTGCTATCCGATACAAATTTGCTCATAGTAAGAATTATTACTGCTATAGTTAGTACTATAAAAGCAATTATTACTCCTACAGAGATTTTATCTAAAGTGTTTTGAATATTTGAAAATACTTCCAAATCATTAACATCCTGATAAGCGTATCCAAGATCGTTAAGGTCTTCTACTACTTGAGCTCTATCATATATAGAATTTATTTTTATATTTATCACATTACCTGTTTTAACAGACTCTTCAAATACACTTGTGTCCTCATATATTCCAATTACTTCTTCACTCCCATCTTCTGATAATTCTATTATTAATCCTGGTATCTCATAAGATTCTGTTGATGTTTCTTCTTCTCCTCCAAACATTTGATTTGGAGATCCTCCTGGAGATATGTCTCTGCCTCTTCCAAATCCAAAATTGGAACCGCTGCTTACTAATTCAGTTAAGTCATAAGTTGCACCTAAGAAAGTAGAGTTTAGTAAATCGGTGTCAATTTCTGTATCTTTGAGTGAATCAAGCTGTAGAGAAATATATTCTTCCATTAATTTATATGTAAAGTCTTCAGGAATATAGGTTGATCTAGAATCTTGATATTCAGTGATACCTACTATTTTAAAAGTATAAGTAATACCTTCTTTGAGTGTAGAATAATCCCAGTATTCATTTATATCTGAGGCTCTTGAATCTTCTTTTTCTTGTATTTCTTCATCCGTTAATTTAGTAATTAACATAGAGCCTTCTGATCTTTCCATTTCATAGGTTTGTATATCAGAAAAACCACCAAATGTTATTGTGAATTCTTTACCGATCAATTCATCTTTATCATAATCAATTGCACGTGTTTTAACAGGAGTATTTTGTTGCATATCCTCAGGGCTACCAGGAGGTTCTCCATTATTGTCTCTTGATGCTCTGAAATCTATTTCTATTTGGTCTTCACCATCCCAGTCTTCATATGATTCTGTAAAATTATTAGCACTTAAAATTATTGGAATAGGTTCGCCTTCTACATATATGAAATCCTCAGATGTATACATTTCTGCCATATTCGTATTTAACATGGTTATTTCTTGGAAGGAGATGGATATCCCTTCAAATAAATCATCTGATAATATATTTGTTATTGGTAGAGAGTAGTCTATTGATGCATCTTCTACTTTATTTATTAATTTAATTGTTTCTACATCTACATCAGTGTATTGATTATCCTCTGAAAAGGGATTGAAGTTCCCCCCTTGTGGAGATATATCCATCTGATATTCAAGTTTGATGATGGTATTTTCTTCTTCAATTTCTCCAAATATACTTTCGTCAGTCGCCTTTTGGACATTTTTAACCTGACTTGAGATAATTATACTTAGAGAAATGAGAATTATTATTGGTAGTATAAGGAATAATGCCTTGCGTGTCCTAAATTTTAATTTTTTGTAATTTATTGAAAAAGCTGAAAGGTATTTCATTTGAATAGTTTAAAATATAAAATCATTTTATAATTTTGCCATGATCAAGTTTTATAATTCTCTTATATCTCTTAGCTATAGATTCATCATGAGTTATTAGGATAAAACTTACTTTATTTTCTTTTGATATAGTATCAAAGATGTTCATTATATTTTCTGCATTATTTTTATCTAATTTCCCTGTAGGCTCATCAGCCATAACAATTTTTGGATTATTCGCAAGTGCTCTTGCAATAGCTACTCTCTGCATTTCGCCTCCAGACAGCTGTTTTGGATACTGATGCATACGACTTTTTAATCCAGTCTTAACCAGAAGTTCTTTGGCTTTTTTTGCTGATTCTTTTGAATTTACTCCATTGGCAATTAATGGTAGTGTCACGTTTTCAATTGCAGTAAAATAATCTTGAAGATGCATCATCTGAAAAACAAATCCAATAGTTTTGTTTCTAAAGGCGGATATTTCTTCATCAGTTCCTTTATTTATATTTTTGCAATCGATTAATACTTCTCCGCTTGTGGGCTTGTTTAATCCAGCAATTAATTCCAAGAGTGTTGTTTTACCGGAGCCAGATGGTCCTACAATTGCTATATCTTCACCTTCTTTTATTTTAAAACTAACTTTATCTAAAGCAGTGATAGAGTCTGAACCGTCTTTGTAAATCTTTGTAAGTTTATTGACCTCTATAATATTTTTCATGTTAGGTATATAAAATTTAAAAATTAGATCTTGATCTAGGATTTGATGGCATATCTTCAAATAATTCGTCTAACTCACTAGCCTCTTCCTCATCTATTTCTCCATCCTCACAAAATTTCTTAATTATTGTCCTCATATCAGAGAAATTGTCATTATTGTTCATACCATCAGGCAGTCTCATATCGCTGGGAGGCTCCATATTACTAGGAGGTTCAATATCTTCTGGCATTTCTTCAAAATCCGGTCTTTGTCGATTTCCAGAATTGCATATGTCATTATAATCAAAGGTCCGTGTACTTGAATTTGAAGAAAGAACTGAACCATCGCTTTTATCTTTATAAACCTTTTTATATATAATAAAAGTTGTGATTGATAAAATTACTAAAGAGCTAAGTATAATTATTATTTTTTTACTTTTATTATTTTTTTGTTTTTCTTCCATATTATCTCAATTTGATTAAAAGGACGTTTAAAAATATCAAAATTTAGGTGAATTGAAGGTGAAAAAATTTGTTTATTCAAAAGGGAGTACTATTTTAAAAGTAGTACCTTTTTTTATTTTAGAACTAACTTGTAGTTTTCCTTTATGAAGATTAATTATTTGTTTTGTAATTGCTAAACCGAGTCCTGTTCCGCCAGTTTTTCTTGAACGGGATTTATCAACACGATAAAAACGGTCGAAAATTTTATCCTGATCTTTTTTAGGTATTCCAAAACCTTCGTCTCTAATAATTATTACAATATTTGATTTCTCTATCTTTAATTCTATATAAATATTTGATTTTGTTTTTGAATATTTGATTGCATTTTCAATTATATTCATGATAGCTCTTTCAATTAATTCTGGATTCATATTTACTTTTTTATTTTTAGTCTTTGTGTCTTCTTTATACTTAATAACGATCAACTTGCTTTTAGCTAATATGAGGGCTTTTTTGATTACTTCATTAATAATATCTTTAACTTTGTAATTTTTTTTATTAACATGATTTTCAAGGAGTGACAAAAGAAGCAGATCTTCAATTAATTTATTCATAAAAGTTACGGAATTAACTGATGTTCCAAGATATTCTTCAAGTTCTTTTTTTGTTGTTTTTTTAGTAACTGCTTCAAGATTTGTCTGTATTATAGCTAGAGGGGATTTTAACTCGTGAGAAGCATTGGCTATAAAATCTTTTTGAAGCTGAAATGATTTATTTAACCTGCTTGTCATATTGTTAAAGTTATTTATAAGAATACTTATCTCATCTCCTGTGTTTTCGTTTTTAATTTTTTTATCTAAATTTTTTGAATTTAGTTGTGTAAAAGTAAGATTTAGTTGTTGCAGCGGTTTTAACATTTGATCTGCAATAAAATATCCACCAAAGAATGACAATAGTGTTAGAGGAATAAATGAATATATTGATAATGATCTTATCTTGTTCAAGTCCTGTTTGCGGATTTCCTGAATAATTTCTTTTTGTACTTCTGTTATTTCTTCTAATTCTTCATTATGGGGTAAGTTTCTGGGTCTAAAAGTTATTTGAGGAAGATTCGGCGAGTTAGAGTTATAATATGTTGTAACAATTATATTTATACCTAGAATTACTGAACCGCTTATTATAAGAAGCAATAATGAGTACCATAAAGTTAATCTAAATCTTATCGTTTTAAAGAATTTCATTTATTAATAATGATTAATAATGTACTATTTTATCATATAATGTTTGGTTTATTTTGCATTTATAGTAAAAGTAGTTATTGGCAGACTGATTGTTATGCAATCAGTCTGCCACTTAACTATAAAATATAGTTTTATTCTGCGAACCGAAAACCATTTCTACCTTTATTCTCCATGCTATTACCCATAGAACGATCCTTCATACCGAATCCTACTACTTCTTCTGGAATATCATTTTCTTCAATCCATTCTTTCATTTCTTTATGGATTTGTTTTAACTCATCTCTTCTTTCTTCTTCTGTTAATTCTTTATTATTAACAGAGTCAATCTTTTCCTTTAGTTCTTCATGTTTTGCTATGATCATATCTTTTTGTTCTTCGGTTATAACACTATCTTCTACTAAATTGTTTAACCTTTCGGTAGATCTCTCTTTTTTTGTTTCTTCAAATACATTTTGAACATCTTCAGCATTTAAACCGAACCTTTCAGAAAGATTCTGAATAATTGAAGGATAGTCATTGTCTAGTTTTTGAGCACTTACAGCTTTAATTCCAAATAAGCTGATTGCTCCAAACGACATCAAAATGACTGCTGTTATAGATGCCGCTAAAATTAAATTATTTTTCTTCATTTCACAAAATTAAAAATTAAATTACTTAATTGAATTTTTTAAATGTATTTCATATCATTGTTTTTTATACTAAAAAATAAAATACATTTTTATCATATAGTATGTAGGGTGAAATGATTGTGAAATAGTATATGGATAGTATTATTCGATTAGATAACCTTTGCCCCTTATAGTTTTAATAACTTTCTTATTTGGATCAATCTTTTTCCTAATAGTTTTAATGTGGGTTTTTACTGTATCTGTAAATAAATCAATTTCACTATCCCATACATGCTCGAGAAGTTCCTCTGTTGAGATAATTTTACCTTTGTTTCTTAGAAGATATTCTAAAACAGCGGTTTCTTTATTACTTAGGGATATTTTTTGAGGGTTCTTATCTTTATTCCCGATTACTTTATTCTGATCCGGAATAAGTATATAATTACCGAATTCTAATTTGTCTATTTTATTTATGCTGTTTCTTTTTATTAATGCTTTTATTCTGGCAATTAATTCATCTAAATGAAATGGTTTTGTAACGTAATCGTCTGCTCCTGTCTCAAAACCTTCTAACTTATCGTAAACTTGGCTTCTAGCTGTTACCATTATTATGGGAGTAGTATTTTTATTCTTGCGTAGTTTTTGAGCTAGTTTAATCCCGTCGATCTTAGGTAAATTCAGGTCAAGGAGGATGCAGTTGTATTCATTTCTTTTAACCATTAGAAGTCCTTTTTCTCCATCCTCAGCATAGTCGACTGCAAATCCGTGATCTTCGAGAGATCTTTTTAATGGCAAAGCTAATTTTTCTTCGTCTTCAATGATAATGATTTTCATAGCTTTATTATATCTGATTAACATATTTGAAGTGAAATGTGGGTGAAGGAAAATTTTGGTAATTTCAATTTGTACTTATCATAAGTTAGTTATATAATTATTTCATATCTACTGCCTCATACTGTTTCAGTTTTATATGTTATTTATATATAAATAACAGAAAAGGAATCATTTACCCCGCCAGACTTAGATAAAGGTTTTATAGAGGCTGCTTCTTTAGAAGTTGTTATTCATGGAACAGACAATGCACCTGATTTCTCAGAAGTTGCTTCTAGGTTAAAATTTGAAGGAATAGAAGATCAAGTTATGAATTTCGGAAGGCATCCATTGCTTGAAGCTTTGCATGGTATTCTGTATGAAAATGCTGTTACTCTAGGAAGTTTTACACATGCATTTAAATGTAAGTTTGATGTTAATAATGATAGAGTAAGACAAGCAGTTGAAGATAATTTCTCATGTGATATACCAGGGGATGAAAATAGAATATTTTACGGAACAATTGTTGGAGAAGATGGAGGGGTATTAGAAGATTTTATGTGTTATGTCGATGAGTTTGGATATCTAAATGTCGTTGGAAATATATGCAATAGAGACGTTTGGTATTGTAGATTTGGGGAATTATTTGAATCAGAAAGTGCCGAAGATATTACACAGGAAAGAGGAATACTGTATTTGTATGGGAATCAAGGAAAAAAGCTTATTCAAGCTTTAACAGGTGTCGATATAGATGATGTTGGATGGCGTGGAGTTAGAAATGATATTGTAGAAGATATCCAGATTGATGTTGCTGTTACTACTTATACACCTTTTGGTGGAGCAGAAATATCTTTTGATATAGATCAGCTTTCTTATATATGGGATAGAATATATGCTTTAGGACAAGAGTTAGAAATTGATGTAGGTGCATGCGGTTTAACAGGAAGAGACGTAGCAAGGATGTCAGGTGGTTTGCCCTTAGGAGGTTTAGATTATAGAATTCAAGGTTTACAAGTACCTCCACAGTCTATTGGTGCGAGGTTAAAAGATGGAGAATTTATCGGTAAAGAAGAAGCACAAAGAAATCCAATCAGATGGAAGCGAGTTTATATACCAATCGATAATCGAAGACTGACTGATGATGAACTTAAAAAATTTGAACAAGCTAATAATGTCAGAGTAAGTAGTGTTTTGTTTATTCCGGGACATGACAGGTTGGTAAGAGAGTTAAGGATTTATTACAAAGATTTGGAGAAAACTCAAAGAGAGGAGTTAGCTAGAAATATTTTACAATTCTTAGAATCTGTAGGTGTTATACCTGGAAATCATCTTTTTATATTAGGTACAGGATTGAATAGAGGGGTTAGAATGGTTACTGTTTCTGATCGTAGAGGAAAAGAAAATATATCAGGTTATATTGCTGAAAGAAGAAGAATTTGGCAAAGGGAGTAATGAGAATTATAGAATATGATTAGATCTATAAGTATAGTATGGTCTTAAAAAAGGAGGATTATGGAATAATATTGTATAGCATATAGAAG
This sequence comes from uncultured Candidatus Saccharibacteria bacterium, assembly GCA_964572065.1. Lineage (GTDB taxonomy): Bacteria > Patescibacteriota > Dojkabacteria > JAHIVN01 > JAHIVN01 > CAZNER01. Next base: position 15,257 of record CAZNER010000014.1, on the reverse strand, counting down.
TATAAATAGTATATATTTTTTGTAAAATAGATAACTTCTTGATATAATTAACTAGTTCCTATTTAAATAATACTTTCTAAAAGCTGCGAAAGAGATAGCCTCTTTTTTTAAGCTTTGATGTCATCATATGAATAGGTGCAGTTTAATATCCTTTGTTATAGCTTATTTTCATAAGAATTCTATAGGAATTAAACTGATATAAATAGATTATTTTAGTTGACCTTTTAATGTTCAAGAAACGAAAAAAAGTTATATATCCAAGGCATGGGGCTGGACAGATTATAGATGAATATAAGGAAGAAATAGACGATGGGCAGGAGAAATATTATAAAATTAAATTTTTCAATTCTCCTGTTACAATATCAGTACCGGTCAAAAAGGCTGAAGAAATGGGATTAAGATTGCCATTATCTAAATATAAATTAAGAAAGGAGTTGAAAAAGCTTGGAAAGAAGGTCAAAATTGATGATTCAATTATGAAAAATTTAGATGATATTTCAAAAGAGAAATTATTAAGTGGAAAGTTAGAGGATGGAATTGAACTGATAAATTTGTTTAATTCATTGGCTAAGAAAAAAGAGAAAGAAAACAAAAATTTTAGTTATTCAGCCTCTCAAAGATTAGAAACAGCTGTTAATTTTCTTAAGTCTGAAATTGAGTTAGTTCTAGGTAAAAATGCTGTTAGCAGGTATAATTTGTTAGCATAGTATCCATAAATTAATAGATATGATTTTTTTATCATGGATTTACAGCAATACGAATTACCATTGCCTCAAGTAGAAGTACTAAATAGAGTTTGTGCAGTTGTAGTTATTAGATTTATTAAGAATCGACCTCATATTCTTCTGGCTCAGAGATTAAGCGGACCGGATGAAGGTATGTATACACTTCCAGGAGGGAAAGTTGAGAGTGGTGAGACATTATTAGGATGCGCATGTAGAGAAATTAGGGAAGAAGTGGGTGTGGGTGTTGATCCTGATCTTATGTTACAAGTAAAGTCTATTCCTATTCGTAGAGGTTTATATAATATATTTTTATATCTTGTATATTGGGATGAGGCAACTAATGTGCAAGATCCATTAAGAACTGAACCAGAGACATTGGAAGAATGGCAATGGGTTTCAGTTTATGAGGCTTGGCTACTTAGTTTAGAAGGTAGGTTGCCTATAGGGACATTTGCTGGAATGTGGCCGGAATTGGTGATAGAGGTTGAAGAAGAAAGAGAAAGAATGAGGAGAAGAGAATTGGTAGAGCATGGATGGCCGAGGTAGATATAGGATTATTTCCACCATTAGCTTACAAAAGTCAAGGCAACGCCTTTCTTTCCAACTCTTCCAGTTCTGCCTATACGATGAATATAGTCATCATAATTTGCAGGTTCATCATAATTTATCACATGAGTAATATCAGGAATATCAAGTCCTCTTGCAGCAACGTCTGTTGCTACAAGTATATTAATAGTATTATTTTTAAATTTATCTATAACTTTTGTCCTGATATACTGACTTTTATCCCCATGGATAGCATCGGTTTTGAATCCGCTTGTTATTAGTTGAATAGAAAGTCTATCAGTTCCTCTTTTAGTTCTTGAGAATATCAATACCTTTTTAAATTCATCTTTGTTAAGTAAATCTCGAAGTTTATCTATCTTCTGACTTTGAGTATTGACTTTAACTATATCCTGATCAACATTTTTTACAGGAGATTGTTTTTCAGTCTGTATCTTCACAGGTGATTTTAAAAGAGAGTATGCTATAATCTCAATTTTTGGCGACATTGTTGCTGAAAAGAAAAGTGTTTGTCTTTGTTCTTTTAATTTCGATATAAGCTCTTTTATATCATGAATAAATCCCATATCAAGCATCCTGTCAACTTCATCAAGAACAACATTATTAAACTGTTCAAGTCTTAATTTGTTCCTCTTACAAAGATCCTTTAACCTTCCAGGGGTTCCGATTACAAATTGCGGATTGCGTTCTAATTTTTGAATCTGTTTATATATGCTGGTTCCTCCAATGACAACAGCACTGCGTACATCTGTTCGATATGTTAATTGGTAGAATTCATCGTTAATTTGAGAAGCGAGTTCTCTTGTAGGAGTAATGATAATACACTTCTGTGTTTGATCTTGAATAGATTTATTTATCATTGGAACAAGAAATGCAGCTGTTTTACCGGATCCTGTGCTTGCAAGACCTAATATATCTTTACCATTTAATACTTCAGGAATTGATTTATCTTGAATTTTAGTCGGTTGAATATATTGTTTCCTAGCAAGATTGAATTTCAACTGATCTGTAATTTTGAAATCTCCAAATTTATGATCTGTTACATATATAGATGATGTTTCAGCTTTTTCTGCTTTTGAAATATACTTATCATGGCTTATATGGTTAAAGTGGATATTTTGTCTGTTTCCTCGACTTCGATAAGAATTACAATTTCCTCTTGAATGGTATGAACGTCTACTGGCACCACCATAGGATCTATTGTTTTTATAGTTTGAGGAACGATTACTCGACCCGTATTTATAACTAGTTTGTCTCATAACTTTTCTTTAAATAAATAAATTCCTTCCTGTAAAAGCATAATAATTAAATCATATCTACATCTAAGCAGAGATAGATAAATTACTAGCTTTTAAGCTGGATATACAAAATAGATTAGCGAGGGAATAAATTTATTAAAAGAATACTTCAATTCTTATTCTTCATGCTCCTGACCTACTTTGAATGAACGAGAAAGATTATAGCATAGAAATATTAAATTACCTAATAGGGGGTGATAGTGTTTTATATTTTAATTATTTTCACATTTTCATTCTGTATGTTGAGTTAAATGTTAGATCTGAGATGGTCGAATTTTGAAATAGATTTGAGGTTAAGACAAAAGTTAGATTAAATGTTAGGAAATAGTTTTATTAGTAACATAATTCATAAATGAGTCGTAAGAAATAACATTATGGTTGATAACAGCATTATACACATCTACACTGGATATTTCCTTATGGTATCTCGGGTCATTTTTTAATCTGTTCTTGATTTGCAAAATTGCTAATTTCTTTTGTTTATCGATTGTGTTCAATGAATGCATCCAATTTGGAGTTTCTCTAATATCATTTTTTTGAATTAGTCGAATATCAAGTTTCCATAAAACTCCATTATCTGGCTGGTAATGGAGTCCTAAATACATACTTTTAGGTCTATTTGCTTCTTTTAATCCAGTACGATTATCTGCTAACATGAGTAACTTTGTAGATTCTTTGGCGAATAGATATTGGGCAACTTTCCAAAACAATTCATCAGTGGGTTTATCTTTAGTAACCAAATCTATGTCTATGTCCTCCCATGTCATAAGACCGAAGGTGATACTTCCAACAAGTTTTACTTTACCGTATTTTAAAAAAAAAGATTCGAGATTTAAGTCATTTAGAATTAGTTGTGCCTCTTTTTTAAGTTCCTTGGTTTTTTGGATAAGCTGGTTCAAAATAGTAAATCTGTTGAAATAAAATATTGGATTATTATATTGGAGTTATGGGGTAATGTACAGTGTAAATAAATAAGAATCAGGCAAAATGATTATTGGTTTAACTGTCTCACATCATGGTGAGCCTAAAAAATAAATACCCGTATGGATTCATCAACCTCACTTCGTGGTGAGCTTGGACATCGGCTGAGCTCAGTCGATGTCTCGAACTATGACCCCACTGGGAATCACATGCTCGGCTTCGACAGGCTCGGTCTCTCAGTACTAATTCCACTTTAAATTTTTCTTCTCCTTCGATAGACTCAGGATTGAAAAACTTAAGTGTCATTGAGCGAACCGTCGGTTCTCATTCTGTGAAGATAAAATGGAGCAGAACCACAAACTATGTTTGTGAATCTGCTCCATATGACCCCACCGGGAATCGAACCCAGATTCCAGAGTTGAGAACCCTGTGTCCTAACCATTAGACGATGGGGCCCTTCGATAAACTCAGGGCAAGCCGTTTTTTTATTTAAAAGATCTATCGAAATATTTATTACTTTTATATTAAAAGTCTTTATATTATGGAAATTCATTTACCAAGTTTCTTTGTGAATAACATCATTAATACTTTTTATCTCCTTTTTACTTGGAATCTCATCAGTATAACCAACTGATATTAAACATAGAACTTCTATATTATCAGGAATATTTAATATATTCTTAACTTTTTTCTCAATATCAGTATCATTATCATCTTTTACATAAATCCAGCAAGCACCAAGTCCCTCATTATGAATTCCAAGAAGTATATTCTGAGCAGCAACTGCTGTACTAAGCATGTCTGAAGGTTTATAGCTGCATAAATTTGGATTATAACAAACAGCGATTATACATCCAGCATTTTTGATAAAACTACAATATTTATGAATATTGGATAATTTTACTTTTGTCTTTAAATCCTTTACATTGATAAATTGCCAAGGCTGAGTATTGCATGCTGAAGGGGCATGTAGAGCATACTCTAAAATACTATTTATCTTATCATCACTAATTTTTTTCTTTTTATATTTCCTTACTGATCTTCTTGTAAATATACAATCTTTTACTTTCATTTAAGATAGATACAAGTTTATTTAATTATTTTTTTAGTCCCATTCTTGTGTACTCTTAGTATAATGTGTTTTTTACCTTTACGAAATTTTTTTTCCTCTATTGCTGATTTGAAAGTTTCCCTTAATACAGATATTTCTTCCTCTTTTAAATTGTTATTTAACTTTAGGGATTTTTCAATGAGATGCTTTTGTATTGCCTGATCAAATATCTCTAGATCTATGCTGATATTAGCCCCTCTGCCTTTTTCTTTGCCTTTTAAATCTACTTTAACACCTTCTTTTGTCTTTACTAGACGTATTAAATCTTTCTTGGGTTTTTTCTCTTGCGTAACTATACACGTTCTCATTGGGATATGTTTAATTTTTCTACCTTTATTTTTTTTAGACATTTATTACAAACATTTTATAAATAAAGGAATATATTAATTTTTCTTTTTCTTTTTTGTAGGTTTTCTTTTTTTCTTCTTACCTGATTTCTTTTTCTCTGTTTTTGATATCTCTTTTTTAGTTTTTGTCTTTGAATTTTTCTTCTTTTTGGTATTTTTAATTTTATTTGCTTTTTTATCTTTTTCTGATTTCTTCTTTTTCTTCTTGTCATCATCTTTTTTTTCTCCTTCTATATCAATTTTCCAGCCAGTTAATTTAGCTGCAAGTCTGACATTTTGTCCTTCTTTTCCTATAGCTAAGGACAACTGGTCATCAGGAACTTTTATCCGGGCCGTCTTTCCCTTCTTATCAATTTTAATTTTTTCAACTTGAGAAGGACTTAATGAATTTGCTATAAAATTTTTAATATCCTTATCCCATAAAATAATATCTATCTTTTCGCCTTTTAATTCATCAGTAATATTTTCTATTCTAATCCCCTTCTGACCAACACAAGCTCCTATAGGATCAACACCTTCTTGGTTTGACATTACTGCGACTTTACTTCTTGATCCAGCTTCTCGTGCTACAGATTTGATTTCTACACTACCGGATCTTATTTCAGGCACTTCAAGATTAAAAAGTTCCTTTAGAAATTTAGGTTCACTTCTTGAAACAATTAGCTGTTTTCCTCTAGGAGTTTTTCTTATTTCTTTTAAGAGAAATTTAAGTCTGCTACCACTCTTGTAAAATTCCTTGGGCAATCTGTCTTCAAGAGGCATGATAGCTGTTGCTTTTCTGATTTCAACTATGACATTATCACCATCCATTCTTTGGATAATACCGCTTTCTGTTGTACCGACTTTGTCTTTGAAGTCTTTTATTACAGCTTCTTTTTCAGCTTCTCTTACTTTTTGGAGAATTACCTGTTTTGCCGCTTGTACAGCGATTCTTCCAAAGTCACCTTCAGGTGTAATATCAACCTGTACATGATCTCCTTTTTTTAATTTATCTTCAATTTCTTTTGATTTTTTTAAGGATATCTGAGTTGCTGAATTAGTTACTCTATCAACAACTTTCTTATCTGCGAAGACCTTTATATCACCAGTTTCCTTGTTAATATCTACTTCTAAAGACTCATCAGATTTATATTTCTTCTTAAAACTAGCTAATATTGCTTCTTCTATAGCATCAATGACATCATCGGGATCTATCCCTCTTTCTGCTGCAATTTGATTTACTGCAGCTAAAAAGTCACTTAATACTGCCATGGTTCATGAATTAAAATTAAAATATCCAATATATTAAAAAATGGGCATAAGCCCATTCATTCAAAATCTCAATATATTATCAGAATAAAGTATAGCAGATTTTAGTATAATTAACAAATTAAATGTATTAATTTCCATTTTTGTATTTTAAAATATATAATTGTTAATAGAATGAAATACATTGAAGTCAGAGAGAATAATAAAAATAAATTTGAGGAATTTGTGAATAATAATAAGTATGCTACTTGTATGCAGATGTGGGGGTGGGCTGAGTTTAGAAATGAAATAGAAGATAATTTATATACTAGAGTAGGAATTGTCAGTGATAAAAGTGAGTTTTATTTAACAGCTACTTATGCAATACATAGATTTAATATTTTGGGAAAAGTTTTGTACATACCCCAAGGTCCAATTTGGAGTAATGAAAAGGCTCTGACTATTTTTGTAAGAAATATAAGGAAAGTGGCTAATCAAAATAACTGTTTTGCAGTTGTTTGTGAGCCAAGGGTTCGTAAAAATGATAAAAGGTTTAATCAACTAATTGATAATAAATTTAAATATACAGATGAAGCCGTTCAACCAAGAGATACTGTGTTTATAGATTTAACGAAAAGTGAGAAAGAATTGATGTATTCATTCTCTAAATCGACAAGATATAATATTCGGTATGCTAGAAAAAAAGGAATTGTGGTAAAAAGATATACTAGTGAGAAAGATGTAGATAGAATTGATGGTTTTTATAAATTAATAAAAAAAACGCAGAAAAGAAAATATTTTTATGTTCAGGATAAAAGGTATTTTGTGGAATTATGGAAAAAGTTTAGCAGAAATAATCAGGCTATTTTATATGAGGCTAGATATAAAGGTGAGGTTCTTGGTATAATTGTTGTATTATATAATAATATCTGGGCATCATCTTTATTTTCGAGTACGACGAGAAAGTATGCAAATTTGAAACCAATATATTTAGCTAGATGGGAAAGTATAAAAGATGCAAAATCTATAGAATGCAAGATATATGATTTCTTTGGAGCAACAAGATCTAAAGATAAGAAGCATCCATTTTATTATACCACTCAACATAAATTAGGATTTGGGCAGAGGGTTGAAGAATTTGCAGGTACTTTTGAAATAGTATTAGACCCATTTAAGTACAAATTATGGAGATTATTGGAAAATCAAGGGATATTCAGGTTTTACGAAAGAACATTTTTAAAATTATTTAATAAAAAAAATGTTAAAAAGGAAATTAAAAGCAGATAAGAAGAAAAATCAAATAAGCAAAGAGAAGAAACAGCTAGATTTAGATTTACCGTCTTCAAAAATAGAATTTTTTTTTAAATTAAAGAGAAAGTTTAAAAGAGTTGAGGAGAATTTTACGGCAATTCCCTTCTGGCGTAATGGTTTAATTTGGGCTACAATTACTACAGTTATAAGTGTTAGTATTATAACTACCATATTAATAGGGAAATACTATGATAAGCTTCCGCCAGATGTACCAATTATTTATGATACTTATAACGAGAGATGGGATAGTTATCCCAAAATATTTATTTTTTCTATACCAGTTTTACTTATTGTTTTAGGTTTCTTGAATGTCAGATTACTGCAAAGAGTTTACTTTATGAATAAAAAATTAACACTTATGATATGTATTATAATGACAGGTTTATATATATTTGAATTAATTGCAGTGAATGAGATACTTTTAATTTGTATTAGTTGATTGGATAAAATAATGGGGTATATACAGAATACTATACAGCCATATTTAGAATATATGCCATATTTTGCTTTAACTCTATTATTTTCTTTTTTATTAACACCATTGATTGGTTTTCTAGCAAAGAAATTAAAAATACTTGATATTCCTGCAAGTCTTCGCAAACCTACAGATACAAGTAAGAAGACCAGATTGAAGAAGAAATTGACTCCAAGGGCAGGTGTGGTTGCAGTAATAATTCCTTTCATAATTATGATGACGGTTACAGGTGATTTGAACAAACAAATCATTGCTATTATATTAGGGGTTCTGATATTGTTAATAACGGGGATAGTAGATGATAGGTATGAGATAGAAAGAAAATATCAGTTTTTGTTTCAACTGATTGCGGCTTTGATAGTTATATCAGTAGGCATTAGTATCGATAGTATACAAATGCCTTTTGGAACAAGTATAAATTTAAGATGGTTAGTTATACCTTTTAATCTTTTTGCAAATCAGTATTCTATTGCTCTTCCAGCAGATATTATTACTATTATATGGATTTTAATTATGATGAATGCTATGAATTGGATATTTGGGATAGATGGATTAGGTGAGGGAGTGACAATTATATCTTTTATAGCTATTCTTTTAATTAGTGTTAAGTTAGGGAATTTAGAAACAGCGTTAATGGCTTCTATTATGGCAGGGGGGTTAATGGGCTTTTTACCATTTAATATAAATCCTTCAAAAATAATTGGAGGGACAGCTGTAGTTATTTATGGCTTTTTAATTGCAGTTTTATCTATTCTTGGTGGTGTAAAGGTCTCAACATCTGTAATTGTACTTGCGATTCCGATAATTGATATGGTTTGGGTTATGGTAGGAAGAATAAATAGGGCTGGAGTAACTAATTTCTTTGATGTATTTAAGGTTACAACAATAGGAGATGATACTCATCTTCATCATAGGCTGTTAAAATTAGGTCTCTCTGAGAAGAAGATAGCATATGTAGAATGGTTAGCAGTAGGAATATGTGCTGTGATAGCTTTCGCGAGTGCAGATTTGCCAAAGGTTACAATAATTACCATTATAGTTTTAATAGTCCTTTTTGGTTTTAGTTTTGTATCCTATCTTTTAAAAAAAGGTTTCAATTTAAAGAGAAAGAATGAGCCTCAAGATCCAAAAGGAGGGGATAAAGATGATGTACCGGAGAGTCCGGAAAGTAGATATGCATATTAGTTTATATAATGAATTGACTAATTTTTTTTTGTTTGGAATAATAAATATCGTGATTAATTACAAAAAAGGTATTTAATTTTTAATTGAAAGATTTATGGCGACAAAATATAAAATTAAGATAGACAAGGATAAATGTATCAGCTGTGGTACTTGTGTTGCATTAGCAGGTAAAACTTTTAAACTTAATTCAGATAACAAAGCTGAAGTAAAATCAGGAGAAATTGATGATGATGATACTATTTTACAGGCAGCTCAATCATGTCCAGTTTTAGCAATAGAACTGAAAGATTCAAAGGGGAAAAAAGTTTTCCCTAATGAATAATAGAATAATTTATTTACTATACTGCTCTTATGAAAAAGCCACTTCTAGGAGTGGCTTGTATTTATATTACTACTAGTTATTATTTCATTAGGTGTTGCTGTATATGTTTATTCAGAGTTAAATAAACATATTTCTGAAACAACAGAACTGAAATTAACGAACGAAGATTTAGAAGCTCAAGTGTCTAATTTAAAAAGTTATATCTATGATGTTGAAGAGGTGCTGGATCGTGATTTAAATGGTGATGATCAAATCGCAGATGAATCTATAGATAAATCAGGTAATTCTTGCTAAAATAGTTCTTCGGGTGAGGAAATAATCGTGATTAAAACATACAGTAATGACACACTTGGTTCGAGTTTTGAAATAAAAGGAAAAGCATGAGTATTTGAGGCTACATTTATGGTAGGAATTGTTCAGGGGAATGGACAGGTTTTATTAAAAGTTACATTACGACAGATGGTGATATCGGTCAATTAAATCCTTTTAGTGAGACTGTAATATGGAATTCTCCAGGTTCGGGTTAGGGATTCATTCGTTTTTATGAGATCTCTGCAATAGATGGAAGTGCAGAACATGTATTTACAATTCCTGTTATATTTAGGTAAACTTATTAGAATTAACCTCTCTAATTGGTTTTCAATTTATTAATGTTTTGTTAATCTTAAGAGATGTTTCACATATTTCGATCTTATGATACAATCCGTTTGTATATATAGGATGTTAGATATGAAATGTATACTTCTCTATGGATATAGGCGTTTATAAAAAAATTGATAAAGCCATTCTTGATTTGTCCTTAAAATTAGAGATTACTAGGTATATTGAAGCAAAGAACCTGCATAAAGAAAAGAGAAATTTTTTAAAGGGAAAGATAAAAAATCCACAGTTTATATACCGGAATCTACGTTATAATCCTCAAAAGGCTGAATTAATATTAAACGAGTTGAATCCTCCTTCAGATACAATTGGGAAAATATTTAAGAATAAGATTAAAGAGTTAGAATTAAAAAATAGATTTTTAAAAAATTTAGGTAATAAGAAAATTCTAATTGGATTATCAGAGGAGTTGTATGGAAGACCATCAAAATTATTAATAAAGAAAGCAAAAGATTTACTTAGTAATTTAAGGGATAGAGAATATATTACTGAATCGGGATTAGAGAAGATATCGTCTTGGGAACTTGCTTGTGATATAAAGAATTATTTAAAAAAATTAGGTATCAAGAATTGGAGTGTTGTGAGAGTTAATAAACATTCAGCTTCAGTATTAGCTGTAAAGAGGATTATTAAGTTAAATAAATATAAAAAATATTCAAAACTTGCTGTTAAAAGGTTAAAAATACATGAAATTAATGTTCATGTGTTGAGGGGAGAAAATGGTTATATACAGCCTTTTAAAATATTTGTTTCGGGTTTACCGAATTATTTATCAACAGAAGAAGGAATTGCTACATATATGGAAGAAAAAAATAAGGTAGAAACTATTCAAAGTAAAAGGAGGTTTGCTTTAAGAGCAATAGCAGTAGACCTTGTATATCAGGGGGCTGATTTTAGAGAATGTTTTGAAAAAATTAATTCATATTGTTATGATGATAGTAGATGCTGGGATATTACCTATCGGGTATTTCGCGGTGGAGGTTTTTTGAAAGATCATGTATATCTTCAAGGATATTATCAAATAAAGGATTATTTAGGGAATAAGGGAAAGTTGAAGGATTTATATATTGGAAAGATAGGATTAGATGATGTGAGTATTTGCAAAAAGTTAGTTGCTGATGGTTTATTGAATCCTCCAAAATATTTACCAAAATAGTTATATTTCCTTTTATATAGTAGTATAAAATGATAAAATTAATTATATTTATACTATTTTCTCAAACATTTCATTATGAATTTATCTTTAGGAATTGTAGGACTTCCAAATGTTGGTAAGTCAACAATATTTAATGCATTAACTGCAAATTCTGTACCCGCAGAGAATTATCCATTTTGTACAATAGAACCCAATGTTGGTATTATTCCAGTAAATGATGATAGGCTTGATAAACTTGCTGAAATTGAAAAAAGCCAAAGAACCATTCCAGCAGTTATAAAGTTTGTTGATATTGCAGGTTTAGTGAAAGGCGCTTCAAAAGGAGAAGGATTAGGGAATAAATTTTTATCACATATACGGGAAGTTGATGCTATTGTTCACGTGATACGCAGATTTAAGGATGCAAATGTAACACATGTTGATAAAGTTATTGATCCATCAAGAGATATTCAGACTATTGAAACTGAACTTATGATTAAAGATTCTGAATTTGTGGAAAAAAAGTATAAAGAGATTGAAAGGCAGGCAAAAGGTGATGAAAGCTTAACTGAAGTGGTAAAGTTTTTAAAGGAATTACTAGGCCACTTAAATTCAGGGAAATTGGCATACGATTTTAAAAAAGCGAGTAACGAAGATATTAAAAAATATAGAAAAGAACTATTTCTATTAACGGATAAACCTATTATATATTTAGTGAATGAGGCTCAGGAGAATATAAATAATAAATTGTATGAGAAATTAAGAAAGGATTTTAAATTAGGAAAGGATCAAAAATTAATGATTCTAGATGCAAAGCTCGAAGTTGAGCTGTCGCAGATTAATGAAGAGGAACGTGTTGAGATGTTGAAGGAGTTTGATTTAAAAGAAAGACCTTTAGATTTATTGGTACGAGAATGCTATGAACTGCTTGGATTGATAAGTTTTTTTACCGCATGTGAAAAAGAATCTAGAGCTTGGACTATTTATAAAGGTGATAATATAGTAAAAGCGGCTGGTGCTATTCATACAGATTTCGCAAATAAATTTATAGCGGCTGATGTCATTTCTTATAAGGATTTTATAAAATATAAGGGGTGGCTGAAATGCAGGGAAACTGGAAAGGTGAGATTAGAAGGAAGAGAGTATATAGTGAACAAAGGTGATGTTATTATTATAAGACATGGGGCGTAGTATGATATAATTATGTCATATTAAAGCATCTTATAATATGATTGGTATAGAAACACAAGTTGCAGCTAGCGGAGTAGAAACATTAAGTTTATCTAGTGGAAATTTCCGAGAAACTATCATTAGTGCAGCAGCACCTGTAATAGATATTTTTAAAAGAGCTCAAGGTTTTTGTGAACGCTTTGGTGTAAAGCCGGAATTTATTCGAGTATTTCATTTTGAACCATTAAGTTTGTCAGATAGAGTTGAATCATTTAGGGGTTTACTCTTGTCAAATACTGGCAGACTTTTAGAAGTAGTAAATATTGCAAGTAAATTTATGAGGGATGTTGTTTCAGATGGTGGACCATTTCCCCCAGTAAATGAACTTGATCCTGACGGATTGTGGATGGGAGAAATATTAGGTATAGCCTTTTATGGTTGTTGTATTCTACTTCCAACTATAAAACCTTTTTTAAAGTTTGTTGGAAATAGAAAAAGTAAATCGGATTTAATTATTAGGTCGTGTATTTTTGGAGGTACTGAAGTAACTATGCTTATTCTTACATCTCAGACGTTTGCGAGAATTGGAGGTATGTATCGTGATTTAGTAGGCGGTATTTGTATTTGTGCAGGAGGTATATTTGCTGGATGGGCAACATTAAATGCAGTTAAAAGATTTAAGTTAAAATAAAATTTGTAATAATTTGAAATAGTATTAACCACGATATATAGTTTATTATGCCTATTATTATAAACCATAATCTATGTGATGAAGCTCAAGAGTGTGGTGGAATTGAAGTCTGCCCTACTGGTGCTTTTTATTTTGATAAAAAGAAAGGTAAAGTGGCGGTTGATAAGAGCAAATGTACTGAATGTTTAAAATGTACTCTTCCAGATGCGTGTCCTGTAGGCTGTATATTATATGCAAGAAATAAAGACGAGGAAGATAAGATACGAAAAAGAATTAAGAATGATCCAAGAACTGCAAAGTGGCTTTGGCGTGAACGTTACGGATGCCAGCCTGCGAAAACCCCTCCAAAAGCTGTTATTATTAATAAAAAGAATTTTGATAAAATAGTGAAGCAGAAAGGATATAAATTAATTGATGTATGGAGGGATGAAGATTTAGATTGTAGAGCATACTCTGTATCATTCAGTGATTTATTACAAGGCATTAAACAAGAGGTAGATATTTTTAAGCTTGATGCTAGAGAGTATCCAACATTGTCGGGAAAATTGAATGTACAAAAACATCCTACATTACTTTTATATAAAGATAGTATCGAAGAATGGAGATATGAAGGGCTCTTAAAGGAAAAGGGTAAGATGAGAATAAACAAAAAGTTAAAAGAGATGATTATTTAGCGTAGTTTTATTTCCCATTAATTACAATAGCTATATCCTCATCATTGATTTGTATATTAGGGGCTTCGCTACCTTGAGTTACACTAACACCCAGCTTATCTGATAATGCTTTGAGAGTATTAGTTTTTTCACTATCTGAAAAATCATAGAGAATGATGTCTTCATTTGAGTCAATGTTAGCTATATATTTGCTTTCGTTAAGTGTTATTGGTAATCCGTTATCTTTGATTTGGTTGTATGTATCATTATCAAAATTAGGTTCATAAATAGAGTTATAACTTCTTGCATAAACAAATATCCTTGCCTGTTCTTCATAAACCTGAGGGTAATTTAGTATCTTTTGAATAAATTCTTGTACTCTGCAGAATTCATTACCCGGACAATCCTTCCAATGAGTTGGAACCATATAATATTGAGCTGTTAAACGGTCATGCGGCTGTTTGTTTATATATACTTCATGTCCACCTAATTCGGGATCCAAGACGACATGTACTATTTCAGATGTATTTAAGTCCCTTGCTATATTTAAAGCGGCTCGTATCTCATCTAAATTAGGTTCGCTAAATAGCACATTATTTTTAAAAGATTTGATTAGAGAATATATCTTTTTAGGATTTGATAAAGTGTCTGAAGACATGATCTTATCTTTAACGGCTTGGATAACTATCTGTTGTCTTTCAGCTCTGTCAAAGTCAGAGCTAGCTTTCCTGCTTCGTGCATATTTCAATGCCTCTTCTGAGGTAAGAAATTGTCTTCCTTGAGGGAAGTATACACTTTCCCATCCATAGTCATTGATTGGATAAAGTTCATATACATTTTTAGGATTGTCAATCCATATGCCATGTTCACCATTCTCATTTGTATCTCCAACTGCATCTATGATATCAACGAACGCCTCTAATGATACAAATGTATAGTAATGTATGTCAATTCCTGTTATTCCTTCTACTGTTTCAATTAAAGTTTGTACTCCTCCACCAGGACAGTTTGCTGATTGGCTTTTATCATAAACCCAATGTAAGCTGCCATGGAAATCAAGACAGTCTTTTTCGACATCAACACCCATATCTCTTGGGACAGATATCATTGATACAGTACCATCATCATGATTATAGATTAATTGTATTATTGTATCTGTATTACGTGTACCTGCCTGACCTTCTGGCTGTGTGTTTATAAATTCAGTTCCTGTGAATTCTACATTTCTAGAATCAATTCCAACGATTAAAGCTGAGGTTATATTTCCATCATGTTTTATATCAGGTTCCCATAAGGATGTCACTATATTAGATCCCGACTCAAAAGCATCGTTTACTTTTTCCATTAACTTATAACCTACTGCATTTACGCCTCTTGCTTTATATTCGATTACTAGAAACAAATCCAATACTAGAAAGATTATAAAAGAAGAAATGAGAGCGACTCTTCCTTTTCTTAAGGA